>NZ_JBGCCT010000029.1 GCF_041260665.1 Catenulispora sp. GP43
GTCCCGCGCGCGGCGGGGGGGGGCCGCCCGGCCCCCCCCACCCCCGCCCCCCGGGGCCCGCCCGACACCAACGTCTCCGGCCGCGCGCGGCGGCCCCCGGCCGCTTTGTCCGGCCACAGCGTTCGGCGAAGCTCAGGCGCCCATCGCGTGCATGCCGCCGTCGACGTGGATGATCTCGCCGGTGGTCCGCGGGAACCAGTCCGACAGCAGCGCGACGATCCCGCGCGCGGTCGGCTCCATGTCGAGCAGGTCCCAGCCGATCGGCGCGCGCTCGTCCCACACGCCGTCGAACTTCTCGAAGCCGGGGATCGACTTGGCGGCCATGGTCTTCAGCGGGCCGGCCGAGATCAGGTTGCTGCGGATGCCGCGCGGGCCGAGGTCGCGGGCCAGGTAGCGGGAGGTGGACTCCAGCGCCGCCTTGGCCACGCCCATCCAGTCGTAGCCCGGCCAGGCCACCTGGGCGTCGAAGTCCAGGCCGACCACCGAGCCGCCGGACTCGGGGAACAGGTCCAGCAGGGCCATGGTCACCGACTTCAGCGAGTACGCCGAGACGTGGACCGCGGTCGCGACCGACTCCCAGGGGGTGTTCAGGAAGTTGCCGCCGAGGGCGTCCTGCGGGCCGAACGCGATGCTGTGGACGATCCCGTCCACGCCGTCCATGTACTGCTTCACGTTGTCCGCGAGCGCCGCCAGGTGCTCGGCGTTGGTCACGTCGAGCTCGATCACCGGCGCGTCGCCGTTGGGCAGCTTCTTGGCGATCCGCTGGGTCAGCGACGGCCGCGGGAACGCGGTCAGCACCACCTGCGCGCCCTCCTCCTGCGCGATGCGCGCGGCGTGGAAGGCGATGGAGGAGTCGGTGAGCACACCGGTGACGACGATGCGCTTGCCTTCGAGGATTCCCATGCTCAGTGCCCCATTCCCAGTCCGCCGTCAACCGGGATGACGGCTCCAGTGATGTACGCGGCGTCCTCGGAGGCCAGGAACCGCACCACGCCGGCGATCTCGTCGGTGGAGGCGTACCGGTTCAGCGGCACCTGCTTGAGGATCTCGGCCTTGCGGTCGTCGGACAGGACCGCGGTCATGTCGGTCTCGACGAAGCCCGGGGCCACGACGTTGCAGGTGATGCCGCGCGAGCCGATCTCGCGGGCCACCGAGCGCGCGAAGCCGACCAGGCCGGCTTTGCTGGCGGCGTAGTTGGCCTGCCCGGCCGAGCCGGACAGCCCGACCACCGAGGAGATCAGGACGATGCGGCCGCGCTTGAGGCGCAGCATGCCCTTGCTGGCGCGCTTGGCGACCCGGAAGGAGCCGACCAGGTTGGTGTCCAGCACCGCCTCGAAGTCCTCGTCGCTCATCCGGAGCAGCAGCGTGTCGCGGGTGATGCCGGCGTTGGCGACCAGCACCTCGACCGGGCCCTGCTGGGCCTCGACCTCGCCGAAGGCGCGGTCGACGTCCTCGGCCGAGGTCACGTCGCACTTCACCCCGAACAGCCCCTCGGGGACCTCGCCCGAGCGGTAGGTGATCGCGACCTTGTCCCCGCTCGCCGCGAAGGCCTTCGCGATGGCCAGGCCAATTCCCCGGTTTCCCCCCGTGACCAGTACGGACCGGCTCAATTCAGCACCTCTGTTCTTCTTCTTCAAGACGTCCGTGCCAAGCTATCGGGCTACCCGGCGGTAGCCGCAACCGCAGGGGGCATAGATCGTCGGGCGTCAGCTTTGTAGGACCTCCACAACCGGGCTCGGGGCCCTCGTTCCGGTTAGGTTGGGCGGTATGACCGTAGACGAGTCCTTCACCTCGCTCCCCCTGGGCGATCTCGCCGAGGCGGCGCTGTCCCGGGCGCGCGACCTGGGCGCCGAGCACGCCGACTTCCGCGTCGAGACCGTCCGCTCCCAGCACATCAACCTGCGCGACGGCAACGTCGACGGCGTCAGCGACTCCTCGGACAGCGGGCTGAGCGTGCGCGTCGTGTACGACGGCACCTGGGGCTTCGCCGCCGGCGTCGCGCTCACCGCGCAGAGCGCCGCCGCGCTGGCCGAGCAGGCCGTCGAGGTGGCCAGGGTGTCCAAGCCGGTGAACTCCGAGCCGGTGGTGCTGGCTCCGGAGCCGGTGCACGGCGAGCACGTGTGGATCTCCAGGTACCAGGTCAACCCCTTCGACGTGCCGGACACCGAGAAGATCGCGCACTTCCAGCGCTGGTCCGAGCGGCTGCTGGGGGCCGAAGGCGTGGCGCACGTGGACGCCGAGTTCCAGGCCGTGCAGGAGTGCAAGTACTTCGCCGACCTGGCCGGCAACCGGCTCACCCAGCAGCGGATCCGCACCGAGGGGGCCCTGACCGCGGTCGCGGTCGACGAGGAGACCGGCGCGTTCGAGACCATGCGCACCGTCGCGCCGCCGGTCGGGCGCGGCTGGGAGTTCTTCACCGGCAACGACGTCCACGACTGGGACGCCGAGCTCGACGCGCTGCCGGGCCTGCTGCGGGACAAGCTCGCCGCGCCGTCGGTGGAGCCGGGCGAGTACGACCTCGTCATCGACCCCTCGAACCTGTGGCTGACCATCCACGAGTCCATCGGCCACGCCACCGAGCTGGACCGCGCGCTCGGCTACGAGGCGGCCTACGCCGGGACCTCGTTCGCCACGCCCGACAAACTCGGCACCTTGGAATACGGCTCCCCCGCGATGTTCGTCACCGGCGACCGCGTCTCCGAGCACGGCCTGGCCACCGTCGGGTTCGACGACGAGGGCGTGCAGACGCAGCAGTGGGACATCATCAAGGACGGCGTCCTGGTCGGCTATCAGCTCGACCGGCGCATCGCACAGCTCAAGGGCCTCAACGGCGGCCGCTCCAACGGCTGCGCCTTCGCCGACTCGGCAGCCCACGTGCCGATCCAGCGCATGGCCAACGTCTCGCTCCAGCCGGCCGAGGACGGCCCGTCCGTCCAGGAGCTGATCTCGCGGGTGCGGCGCGGGCTCTACATCATCGGCGACAAGTCGTGGTCGATCGACATGCAGCGCTACAACTTCCAGTTCACCGGCCAGCGTGCGTTCCTGATCGAGGACGGCCAGATCAAGGGCCAGGTGAAGGACTTCGCCTACCAGGCCACGACCACCGACTTCTGGGGCGCGATGGAGGCGGTCGGCGGGCCGCAGACCTATGTCGTCGGCGGCTCCTTCCAGTGCGGCAAGGGCCAGCCCGGGCAGGTGGCGCCGGTCAGCCACGGCGCCCCGACCGCGCTGTTCCGCGGCATCCGCATCCTCAACACCGTCCAGGAGGCCGGGCAGTGAGCACCCAAGCCACACCTCAGCAGCTGGTCGACAAGGCGCTGGAGCTCTCCCGCGCCGACGGCGCCGTGGTCATCGTCGACGCCGGGACCGACGCCAACCTGCGCTGGGCCAACAACACCCTGACCACCAACGGCGTCTCGGCCGGGCAGCAGGTCACGGTCATCTCCATGAAGAACGGCGCGAGCGGCGCGGCCTCGGCCTCGGTCGGCGTGGTCGGCCGCTCCGGTGTGGACCTGTCCACCCTGGAGGACCTGGTCCGGGCCAGCGAGAAGGCGGCCGAGGAGTCCGGGCCGGCCGAGGACGCCAACGAGCTGATCGCCGGCCGGGTCTCGGCGGACTGGGACGAGGCGCCGGCGCAGACCGACATCTCGGTGTTCGCCGCGTTCGCCCCGGCGCTCGGCGAGACCCTCGCGGCCGCGCGCGCCGAGGGCAACCTGCTCTTCGGCTACGCCGAGCACAGCATGACCACCCAGTACCTGGGCTCCTCGGCGGGCCTGCGGCTGCGGCACGCGCAGCCCACCGGGTCGGTGCAGCTCAACGCCAAGTCCGGCGACCGGTCCCGCTCGGCCTGGACCGGGGTGCCGACCGCGGACTTCTCCGACGTGGACGTCGTGGCCGCCGGCCAGGACCTGGCGCGCCGCCTGGAGTGGGCCAAGCGCCGGATCGACCTGCCGGCCGGCCGGTACGAGACGCTGCTTCCGCCGACCTCGGTCGCCGACCTGATGATCTACGCCTACTGGTCGGCGGCGCTGCGGGACGCGGTGGACGGCCGCTCGGTGTTCAGCACGAGCGGCGGCGGGTCCCGGATCGGCGAGAGCCTGGCGGGCGCTTCGAAGGTCAAGCCCACGCTGCGCAGCGACCCGGCCGCGCCGGGTCTGGAGTGCGCCCCTTACGTGGACGCCTATTCCTCAAGTGCCGCGACGTCCGTTTTCGACAACGGGCTCGCGCTCGCGCCGACGGAGTGGATCAAGGACGGCGTGCTGGCCGCGCTGCCGGCGACCCGGCAGACCGCGGCCGCGGCGGACGCCCCGCTGACGCCGTTCGTCGACAACCTGATCCTGGAGGCGAACCCGGGCGGGACCGGTCCGTCGCTGGCCGAGATGACCGCCGCCACCGGCGACGGCCTGCTGCTGACCAGCATGTGGTACATCCGCGAGGTGGACCCGCAGACCCTGCTGCTGACCGGGCTGACCCGGGACGGCGTCTACAAGGTCGAGGGCGGCGAGGTGGTCGGCGAGGTCACCAACTTCCGGTTCAACGAGTCGCCGGTCTCGCTGCTGTCGCGGATCGCCGAGGCGGGCCGGACGGAGCGGACCTTCTCCCGGGAGTGGGGCGACTACTTCAACCGGACCGCGATGCCGGCGCTGCGGATCCCGGACTTCAACATGTCCTCGGTGAGCCCGGCCTCCTAGAACCCGGTCCCCGGCCTGCGCCGATGCCATATCAGGACCCCGCCGGCCCACTGCCGGCGGGGTCCTGTCCGCAGTCCCGACGGCGGGCGTAGCCTGGAGGTATGCGGATCGGCCGGGACAAGAACGCGCAGCAGGACGTCGTGTACGGGATCACCGACGCCCCGAAGCCGTTGAGCCAGGACATCCGGTCGCGCGAGTCGAAGTACCTGATGGCGATGGGGATAAGGATCGCGGCGTTCCTGCTGATCGTGATCCTGCCGATCGCCTGGCCGTGGAAGATCGGGCTGGCGGTGCTGGCGCTGGTGCTCCCCTACGTCGCGGTGGTCTACGCGAACGGCGGGCGCGAGCCGGAGCCGGGTGCGGACTCCCCGTATTCGCACGCCGAGCGGCGGGCGCTGCTCTCCGGGCAGGGCGGCCCGCCGGAGAACGACGACGACACGCCCGGGGAACCGATCTCCGGCCGGATCCTCGGCGACGACGACTGAGCCCGCCGACCGACTGAGCGGCATCGGTGCGCCGACCCGGGAAAAGTAAGGGGCCCATTCCCTTAGCGGGTCTACGCATGTCATACTTCTTACCTGCGCCCTGAACCCCCGTCGGGGCGCCACTTGCGGCGTCGAGCGGCTCCCCCCGTGGCCGTTCGACGCCGCGTCTCCTTCCCCCGAGAACACCGTCCGGCGGAGCTGTTCTATGGTGGCTTCGTGACCTCGGACGACTCCCCCGCCACCGCCATCTGCTCGGCGAAGGGCTGCCGCGCGCCGGCGGCGTGGAGCGTGGTCTGGAACAACCCGAAGCTGCACACGCCGGAGCGGCGGAAGGTGTGGCTGGCCTGCGAGGAGCACCGGGAGCACCTGGCCGACTTCCTGGATGTGCGCGGGTTCCTGATCGGAGTGGAGCCTTTCCAGCCGGGGTCGGGACAGCCAGACACGCAGGACTAGTGAGCTCGCGCCGGGCCCGGCCGGCCCGGCGGAAGCACCGTCATCGAGCGGTCAGCTCATCAAGCCGTTGAGCTCCGGGTAGGGCATCCCGCCCTCGACCGCCGTGTAAGTACCGCTCTTGGCCAGTTCCTCGGCGGCTCGCCGGACCAGCCCGTAAGCCGCCTCGGCGACGGCGGCGCCCAGGCTGACCCGCGCCACGCCGAGCGCGGCGAGCTCCGCGACCGCCGGCGCGCCGGGCCCGACCATCACGTTCAGCGGCGCGTCGATGCCCTCGACCAGGGCGCTGATCGTCTCCGGCGCCGACACCCCGGGCACGAAGATGCCGCTGGCGCCGGCCGCCAGATAGCGCTCGGCCCGGGCCAGGGTCTCGCCGAGCCGGTCCTCCGGCGCGCCGAGCCCGAACAGGAACACGTCGATGCGCGCGTTGACGAACAGCGGGATCCCCGCCTCGTCGGCGGCCCGGCGGGCGGCGGCGATGCGCGCGGCGAGCTCGGCCGGGTCGCGCGGGCCGTCCTCGATGTTGATGCCGACCGCGCCGGCCGCGATCACTTGGGCGACCGTCTCGGCCACGGCGTCGGCGTCCGGGCCGAAGCCGTCCTCGATGTCGGCGGTGACCGGCACGCTCACCGTGTCCACGACCCGGCGGATCAGCGCCACCGCGCGGTCGCGGTCCAGGTGGCCGCCGTCGGCCGCGCCCAGGCCCCAGGCCACACCGGCGCTGGTGGTGGCGACCGCGGGCGCGCCGGTGGAGGCGACGACCCGGGCGCTGGCGCCGTCCCAGGCGTTGGCCAGGGCCAGGGGCGTGCCGGGGACGTGCAGGGCGTGGAAGCCGGTGGCCTTGTCGTGCTGAGATGTCATGCGGCCAGCGAATCAGACGCCGCCGACACCCGCACTGGATTCGGCTGGAGCTGAATCCGGTGTCGCCCGCGGACCATGCCGCCTATCCGTGGAACGCGCCGCCAACCCACTGAGCGCGCCGCCACCCCGCGGAACGCGCCGCCTACCCGCCGATCGCCGACATCGGCCGCTCGGGCTGCACGAACCCCGGCTCGCCGATCCCGGCCGCGCGCTTCTTCCCCAGCATCGCCACCCGCCAGCGCTCGGCCAGCTCCTCGTCGCCCGCCCCGTCGCGCAGCGCGCCGCGCAGATCCGATTCCTCGCGCGCGAACAGGCAGGTGCGCACCTGGCCGTCGGCCGTCAGCCGCACCCGGTCGCACGCCCCGCAGAACGGCCGGGTCACACTCGCGATCACCCCGACCCGCCCCGGGCCGCCGTCCACCAGCCAGGTCTCGGCCGGCGCCGCGCCGCGGACCGCCGGGCCCTCGGGGGTCAGCTCGAACTCGCGGTGCAGGGCCGTCAGGATCTCGTCGGCGGTCACCATCTGCGAGCGGTCCCAGCCGTGCTGGGCGTCCAGCGGCATCTGCTCGATGAAGCGCAGCTCGTAGCCGCGCTCCAGACACCACCTGAGCAGGGCCGGGGCCTCGGCGTCGTTGACGCCGCGCATCAGCACGCTGTTCACCTTCACCGGCGTCAGCCCGGCCGCGGCCGCCGCCTCCAGGCCGGCGACCACATCGGCGAACCGGTCGCGGCGGGTCAGCTCGCGGAACACCGCGGGGTCCAGGGTGTCCAGCGAGACGTTGACCCGGTCCAGGCCGGCGGCCTTCAGCGTCGGGGCCAGGCGGGCCAGTCCGAGCGCGTTCGTCGTCAGCGAGATGCGGGGCCGGGGCTCCAGCCGCGCCACCTCGGCCACCAGCGCCGCCAGCCCCGGCCGGATCAGCGGCTCGCCGCCGGTGAAGCGCACCTGGTCCACACCCAGCAGCCGGACCGCGACGCCGATCAGGCGCAGGATCTCCTCGTCGGTGAGCAGTTCGGCCTTCGGCAGCCAGGGCAGTCCCTCGGCGGGCATGCAGTACGTACAGCGCAGGTTGCAGCGGTCGGTCAGGGACACCCGCAAGTCCGTCGCCGTTCTGCCGAACGTGTCGACCAGCATGTGCGCCCCTCTTCCGCCGAGCTTCGGGATCATCCCGCCTTACGATCCCAGCTTCTCAGAAGCACAGGTTGTTCCCGTCCACGGGCCGGAGCCTGCGCTTGCCGAGAATCTGTCGGGGCGGATGGGCGTTTCCGAGGCCGCTGAGGCTCGCTAGTCTGCTTGGTGTCCACTTTGACGGTGATGTCCTGCCGAGCAGCGCCACCATGGGCATCTCCCGCTACCGAAGCCCCCGCACCCGTAGCGATCGCAGGTGACTCCATGCCCTCTCCGGCCCAGCAGTCTTCTCCGGCCCAACAGCCTTCGCCGGCCCAGCTCACGCCCCGCCCCCGATCGGCGCCCGGAACCCGTGTCCCGACACCGGGCGAGGTGGGGCTGCGCCGGGTCCTGGCGGTGGCCGACGTCCTGCTCGGCGCGGTCGAGGAGGGCGAGCTGGTGGACCGGCTGCTGCCGGTGCTGCGCCGCTCGGTCCCGGCCGACACCGTGCTGTGGCTGGACTCCGAGCGGCGGCATCCGGGGACCTGCCGGGCCGAGCCGCCCGGATCGGTCGGCGCCGAGCAGGCCGCCGTGCTGGCCGCGCATGCCGACGATCCGCTGATGGCGGCGGCCTGGCACGGCCCGGGCACCGCGACGCGGCGCTCGGACCTGCACACCGACCACGAGTTCCACCGGCTGCCGGTCTTCGCCGCGCTGTTCGCGCCGCTGGGCGCCCGGCGCCAGCTGGTGATGGCCGTGCGGCCGGACCAGGAGCGGCGGATCGTCGTGCTCTTCAACCGCTCCTCCCCCGACTTCACGCAGCACGACGTGGCCGTCGCCGAGGCCGTGCGGCCCCGGATCGGCAGCGCGCTGGCCCGGTTCGGCGGGCCGGGACCGCGCCGGGAGAAGGTCTCGCCGCGCGAGGCCGACGTGCTGGACCTGCTGTGCCGGGGCCTGACGGACCGGCAGATCGCCACCCGGCTGGGGATCAGCCCGCGGACCGTGGACAAGCACCTGGAGCACGCCTACGTGAAACTCGGCGTCCGCTGCCGCGTGCAGGCGGCCACGCGCTGGCGGTCGTGACAGAACCGAGACACCGGGAATGGCAACGGAAAGGGTCTTTCGCACGTCTTCTCTGACATGGAACAGCGCGATCAGACGCCGCAGGAGCCTGCTGGCCGGGAGCCTGCTGCCCACGAGCCCGCTGCCGAGGACATCGGCCGCGCCGCGGCGGAGGCGGCGGCCCGGGCCGGCGAGTACGGACCCGGCGACGGCTACGCCGAACCGGCCGGCCGCCGGCCCAGGCGCTGGCTGATCGTCGGCGGTGTCGCGGTGGCCGCGCTGGCCGTGGCCGGCACCGCCGCGGCGCTCGCCGGCCGCTCGCACAACACGTCGAACGACACGGCCCTGAACGCGGCCGCCGCGCGCACCGAGCAGAGCCCCACGGTCCCGCCGACCACCCCGCAAAGCACCGCGGGCACCGACGGCACGACGGCCCCGACCACCCCGGGCATCTCGCCGACCTCGCCGACCTCGGGCACCAAGCCCACCTCGGCCCCGAAGACCCCGGCGACCAGCCCGAAGTCCTCGCCGAGCACGACCGGCGCCCCGACCGAGTCCGGGGACGGCGAGAACGGCGACTGCGAGAACACCAGCCATGACACCCCCGCCGACGAGGCGATGAAGTTCACCGGCATGACCCGGGGCACGCAGGCGGCGTTCCTGAGCGCCCAGAAGGCCGCCGAGGCCGCCGGCCTGAGCTTCGAGCTCAACTCCGGCTACCGTTCCGCGGCCTACCAGCAGCGCGTCTTCGACTGCTGGGTCAAGCAGCTCGGCTCGCCGCAGGCCGCGCGCCAGTACGCGCTCCCGCCGAGCGAGTCGGCGCATGTCCAGGGCTACGCCATGGACATCGCACCGCCCTCGGCCGCCTCGTGGCTGGAGTCCACGAAGGGCCAGTACGGGCTCTGCCGCCGCTACGAGGACGAGACCTGGCACTTCGAGTACCAGGCCCGCTACAAGACCCAGGGATGCCCGGCGCTGCTGCCGCACCCGTAGCCGCACTCATAGCCGCACCGATAGCCGCACCCATAGCCGCGACCGCGCGTCGCGGCCCGGCGCCGGGCTCCCCGGCGCCGTCGGCCGCGTCCGCCGCTACGCCTGCGGCAGCCGCGCGATCAGCTCGGCCAGCTGCTGGCTCTGCTCGGCGTGCTGGGCGCGCAGCGCCGAGAACTCCTCGGTGAGCACCTGCAGCATCTCCCGGGACTGGCAGTCCGCCTCGTAGTCGTGCTGCGCCAGCTCGCTGGCCACCTGGTCCGAGCGCTTGGCCGCGATCAGCAGGATCGCGCCCTGCAGCGCCGCCACGCAGGAGAGCACCAGGTTCAGCAGGATGAACGGGTAAGCGTCGAAGGTGTGCCCCGTCGACTTGTCCAGGATGACGTTGAGCGTCATCCACACAACCAGGAACCCCACGGCCACGAAGACGAACCCCCACGACCCCATGCTGTTGCGCATCGAGTCCGCGGCCCGCTCACCCCGGGTGAGCTGTTCGCCGGTACGCACTCCGGGGTGACGCCGCCAGCTGCCCGGGGATATGTGCTTGACGGCAGACTTCACGGTGGTCTTGAGCTGAGCTTGTGCGGTCATGCGAGCGAGTTTCGCAGAACGAGGTCACGGATTCGTCGCCGACCTGGATACTCTCCGCCGATCCACCGCCGGCCGTGTGAGAGTCCCGTGAGCGCCGCCGCTACCCGCCGCTACCCGGCGGCACTACTCGGCGTTGCGCTGCGCCGCCAGCAGGTCGCGGATCTCGGCCAGCAGCTGGACGTCGGTGGGCGCCGTCGCCTGCTCCGGGATGCCCAGCCGCGCCTTGCGCCGGTCGTTGAGGTGGTTGATCGGCATGACGATGAGGAAGTAGACCGCGGCCGCGATGCTCACGAAGCTGATGACGTTGGTCAGCAGGTCGCCGTAGGCGAACGTGGACTTGTTCAGCGTGAAGCTCAGCTTGGTGTAGTCCTGCTTGCCGAAGATCGCCGTGATCAGGGGCATGATGATGTCGCTGACCAGCGACTTGACGATCGCGCCGAACGCCGCGCCCATGACGACCGCGACCGCCAGGTCGACGACGTTGCCGCGCATCAGGAACTTCTTGAAACCGGAGAGCAAAATGCCAGCCTTCCACGAGTGGGGACGGCGGGCACCACGACGGCCCGCCGCGTCGGTGGGAGGCTAAATGGTACCGAACGCGATCTAGGGGCGGTTGCGCGTGTGTCGGATGTTATCTCACCCGACGGTATGGAATGCGCCGAAACGCCCCGGTCACGATGTCGCGCTCTGATACAACGCCTGGACGGCCGAGCCGAAGTAGGCGCTGTAGGACACGTCCGGGGTGTCGCCACCCTGCTGGTAGCCGCCGATCACGCCGGTGACGGTGCCCTTCTCGCCACTGGAGTCCACGTTGGTGAGGAACGGCGCGCCGGAGGTGCCGTCCGGATACCCGCGGCAGTCCCACTCGGTCTGGGTCGCGCTGAACTTCTTGGCCGGCGCGGCGCAGGTGATCGGCGTGTCCGAGCCCTGCGGGTAGGCCGGGACCGTGACCGGCATCCCGAAGCCCTGGTCGAAGGCGATCTGGTCGGCGCCGGTCACCGACTCCAGCGAGGCCCCGCTCGCCGACGGCGCCACCTGCAGGAACGCCACGTCCTCGTCCGGGTCGTCGGAGTTCTGCCAGTTCTGGGAGACCACGACCTTGGTGACCGGCCAGGAGCCGTAGGGCAGCTGGCCGTCGTGGAAGCCGGGGGCGAAGGCGATGTCGGACTTGGGGCCGTCACTGTAGACGCAGTGCGCGGCGGTGATGACCAGGTTCCCGGCCGCGCTGTGCACGACCGAGGCGCTGCAGAAGTGGCTGGAGACGCCGGAGTCCGGCTGGTACAGCACGCCGGCCACCGAGGTGCCGCCGAACGGCTTCCCGCTCGGCGAGCTCGTCGGCTGCGCCGGCGGGTCGACCGTGGAGCCGGGTCCGGCGGCCGCGGCGGCGGAGGTGCTCGCGGTGTCGCGGGCGGTCGGCTCCGGGGTGACGCGGCCGGGCGCGTCGGCGCTGCTCACGCCGGCCGCCAGCGCCGCGGGCGGGGCCGCGGCGGCCGCGCCCTGGGCCGGCGCCGAGGTCGAGCTCGAGGTCGAGAGGCTGGTCGACACGGCGGTCGTGGGCGCCGCGGGCTGCGCCGCGCCGTCGGCGGCCACCGCCTTGGCCGGGGAGGGCTTGCTGAACGCGGCGCCGAGCATCCCGGCGATCACCAGGAAGCCGGCCACCCCGGCGGCGAGCGCCGCGCGCCGGGCCCTGGCCCGCTTGCGGGCCTGGGCGCGCTGCCGCCTGCGTGCGACCCGCGACAGCCGGTCGGGAACCTCCATCGGCGTCACCCTCCGCTCACCTCAGACCTGTCCGCCGCGCGAGCGGCCGTTCCCGTGTCAGCCTGCCGTGCGGCATGTAAGCCGCAGGTACAGATACAGATGCAGATGCAGATCAACACGGAGGAGCAACCGCCGCCGCGAAGTGGCTCCGGTCCAAACAGCGAACCTCCAGGACCTGAGCGAGCGATGAAGGTACCCCGGGACCGCGCCGAACGGGAAGCGACCCGCCGGCCGGGTGAGGGCGGCGGATCGCCTGGTGCCATGTGCCGTGTTCCACGAGAGCTCGTATGCCCGTCGAGCCCCGGCTTAAGCTCCGGTTACCAAAAGGTACTGGTCAGGGATTCACTGAGACCACCGCGGGCCTCACCACACCCGGATCACGCTGTCGGCGCCGAAGGTCGGCGAGGTGGCGTCGGCCGGCGGCTGCTTCAGCGGCTCGTCGATCTCGGCGGCGGTCGGGCCCACCGCCGCCGCGATCCGGTCGAGCGCGGCGAGGTCGAAACCGTAGACCCGGGCCGCGTTGCCGCCGAGGATCGCGGTGATCTCCGCGTGCGGGAGCCTGGCGAAGGAGTTGCGCAGCGCTTCGCGCGAGTACGGGAAGGTGCCCTCGTCGTGCGGGTAGTCGCTGCCCCACATCAGCTTCTCCAGGCCGATGGCGTGCCGCAGCGGCACCTCGTCGGGCCGCATGAAGGAGGCGCCGAGGAAGAAGTTGCGCTTCCAGTACTCGCTCGGCGCCAGGCCCACCGCCTCGGCGATCCCGGCGCCGAACCGGCTCTCGGCGGTGACCGCGCCGGCGTCGTCCATCGCCGAGGACATCCGGCGGACCAGCGCGCGGTGGTAGTAGTCGAGCATCTCCAGGACGCCGGGCACCCAGCCGGAGCCCTGCTCGGTGAGCACGAACTTCAGGCCGGGGTGGCGCTTGAACGCGCCGCCGTAGATCAGGTGCCACAGGGCCCGGTGGGCGAACCAGGTGATCTCCATCATGAAGACCGCGCGGCCCGCCGGTTCCTGGCCGATCTCCGGGGAGGCCGAGCCGGCGTGGTGGTTGATCGGCATGTCGAGCTCTTCGCACACCGCCCACAACGGTTCGTACACGTCCGAGTACAGCTGCGGGACGGACGTCCCCGGCGGGGTGCCGGGCAGCAGGACGCCGCCGAACAGGCCGTGCTCCCGGGCCCAGCGGACCTCGGCGACCGCCTCGTCCATGTTCCCCAGCAGGACCTGGCAGGTGCCGGCGCGCCGGCCGGGCGCCTGGGCGCAGAAGTCGGCCATCCAGCGGTTGTGGGCGCGAAGGCCGGCCCAGCGCAGTTCGTACTCCTCGGCGGACGGCTGCTGGGCGCTCAGGGACATGCTCGGGTAGAAGGGCGGGATGGTGTTGGGGAACAGCACCTCGGCGACGATGCCGTCGCGCTCCAGGTCGGCCAGGCGGCGTGCGGAGTCCCAGTTGCGCTCGGCGTCGCCGTGCAGGAGGTCCTCGTACGGGTTCACGTACGCCGCGGCCCACGCGTCGAACTGCTCGTGGTACTTCGACTCCAGGTAGGGCCGGTAGTCCAGCAGATCGGCGCCGGCGTGGCCGTCGGCGGAGACGACCGTGTACCTCGCCGCGGCGACATCCGTCTTCCCGGTCATCACGACACCTCCGGTCCGACGCCCTCGGTGCGGTGGCCGCCGAGCGTGGCGCCGTAGCCGATGGCCGGGAAGTCGTGACCGGTCAGCCAGTGCCGGCCGACCTCGCGCGCGGCGGCCCAGCCGGCCGCCTCGCCGCCGCTCTGGCCGAGGTCGGAGGGCCGCAGGTTGATCCGCTCGGCGATCGACTGAAGCCTGGCGACGTCGAACCCGTACACCTCGGCGGCGGCCAGGCCGAGCATCCGGCGGGTCTCGTCGACCGGCATGTCGTGGAAGGCGGTCCTGAGCCACTTGCGGCTGTTCGGCCAGGTGCCCTCCGGGTGCGGGAAGTCGTTGCCCCACAGGATGTTGTCGATCCCGATCTCGTACCGGTGCGCGAGCTCTCGGCGCTTGGTGTTGGTCGCGCCGATGAAGCAGTTGCGGTCGAAGTACTCGCTCGGCGGCCGCTTCACCTCCTCGAACGGCGTGAGCTTCGCGGTGGCGTGGGCCCCGAGGTAGAGCCGGTCCATGAACCACAGCAGGTTCGGCGCCCACCAGCACCCGGCCTCGGTGACGCCGAACTTCAGACCCGGGAAGCGCTCGAACACCCCGGACCAGATCATGAACCACAGCGGCCGGGCCGGCCACCAGGTGACCTCGGAGACATAGATGCCCAGGTGGTCGCCGTACTCGTCGCGCGGGGCGACGCCGGAGTGGGTCGAGACCGGCATCTGGAGTTCCTCGCACGCCGCCCAGACCGGGTCGTAGCGGCGATCGTGATAGGGCGCCTTGTCCTCCCACATCGCCGGGATCATCACCGCGCCCAGGCCCGACTCCTTGGCCCGGCGGATCTCGGCGACCGCGGCGTCCACGTCGCCGGTGATCGGCACCAGCGCCACGCCGCGCCGGCGCTCCGGCGAGTGCGCGCACAGCTCGGCCAGCCAGCGGTTGTGCGCGCGGGCCCCGACCAGCGCCAGCTCCTGGTCCAGGCCGCCGGAGAAGGTCAGGCCGACCCCGAAGGGCGCGGCGGTGGTGGACTCCACGGCGTCGGCGTCCGGGAAGATCACCTCGGCGGTCACGCCGTCGGCGTCGAGCTCCTTGTCGCGCTGCGCGGAGTCCCAGCCGCCGCGCAGGCCCTCCTCGTGCTCCTCGAACCAGCTGCGCGCGAACTCGGGGTTGCGGACCCCGAGCCTGGTCGCGGCCTCGATGCGGGCGGCCTGCTCGGCCAGGAAATCGTCGAAGGCCGGGTGGTACTCGCTCTCGATGTAGGTGCGGTACTCCTCGGTCGGCAGCCCCGCATGGCAGTCGGAGGAGACGACGACGTACGGGCTGTTGTCGAACTCTGTCGGTTCAGGCATGGGACCTTTGACTCCCCTCAGTCAAGGATGAACTTCTCGAGGTAACCGGGGTTGGCGCGCTCGAGCATCGACTGCGAGCGCCGCCGGATCATGTCGTCGGAGCTGCCGCCGGTCGGCAGGATCCAGAAAGCGCCGGTCCTGATCCCCTCCAGAGCGTGCGCCGCGACCTCTTCGGGCTCGGTCATCTTCGCTTCGAGCCCGGCGTCCTTCATCGCCTGCTCCCAGCCTTCGAGGGTGGGATAAGGGTTCTGCCGGGGCTTGGTCTTCGCGTAGCGCTCGGGGCGGTTGCGGTAGCTCTCCCACAGTCCGGTGCGGACCATGTGCGGACCCGGGAAGAGCACGGACGCGCCGATCTTGGCGTCGGCCTGCTTCAGCTGCGCGTACAGCGCCTCGGTCATCGTGACGATCGACGCCTTCGTCACGGCGTAGACGCTGGCCGTGGGCAGCGGGGCGATGCCGCCGTCCGGGGAGCTGGTGTTGACGACGTGGCCCGGGGTTTCCTGGGCCAGCATGCGCGGCAGGAACGCCTGGATGCCGTGGAAGACGCCCCAGACGTTGACCGCGAAGGCCCACTGCCAGTCGGTGCGCTCGTGCTGCCACATCGGGCCCTCGGCGCCGGAGCCGACACCGGCGTTGTTGCAGAGCACGTCGACGCTCGGGAAGGCGGCGAAAGCCTGGTCGGCCAGGGCTTCCACGGACTCCGGCAGGGAGACGTCGGTGACCACGCCGATGGCCTTCGCCCCCTTGGCCGCCTGCTGATTCACCTCCGCGACGGCCTTGTCCAGCGCGGGTTCCTCGACGTCGGCGAGCACCACGTTCATGCCCTCGGAGGCGAACAGCCGCGCCATCGCCAGGCCGATGCCGCTGGCCGCCCCGGTCACGACCGCGGTCTTGCCAGGCAGGTCAGCCAGCATCGGGCACCCCCGCTGCGTCTTCGACGAGTACCGAGTCATGGACCTGCGCCGGGTCGTCGTAGCGCTGGTGCACGTAGGGCAGGATCTCGGTCGGGTCCAGCCGGGCCACGACCTCGCCGCGCTGGTCGGAGGTCTTCTCCCCGAAGGTGATCTCCACCAGCCGCAGCACCGGGAGGTCGGCGATCGGGTCGAGGTCGGACTCGCGGAGGATCACCTCGCCCTCGACGGTGTTCAGGGCCCTGGTCTTCTCGGTCCGCAGGCACCGCACCAGCAACGGATCGGCGTCGAAGCCGGAACCGTCCACCGCCGGCAGGAACTTCAGGTACCAGTCAACCTTGACGTAGGGCGCGGGCGGTTCGAGGGCCCCGGCGATCCGGCCGCGGATCTCGGCGAAGGTGACGCCGTGCCGGGTGACGGTGCCGGCGATCTGCTCGCCGTCCCGGTCGACGACGACCTCGGCCAGCTTCTTCGGCTCGCCGAAGACCTCGCGGCCGCCGATCAGCGAGCGCTCGGTGGTCATCGGCATGACCAGGCTGTACCAGCCCTCTTCGTCACCATGCGCGCAGGCCACGGAGATGGCTGCGGCACCAAGCGGCGAACCGAAGATGTCGACCTGGTTGATCGTGGCGCGCACGTACGGCTTGGCGGTGGGCTTCAGGGGCGGCGGCAGGACCTGCGCCAGGGCGTCGGGGTCGGTCTCCCAGACGGCGTGCACGCCGGTGGACCACAGGTCGGGGAGCTTCGAGGCGGATTCGCGGGCGGCGGCGACGGCTGCGAGGTCGCGCGGGCCATAACGCACTTTCGGCATATCTGACTCCTCGTCATAAGCCTTCTGTAACACCGTTACACCCGGGAGCGTGAAGGGTAAAGAGTCGTCGGTGGCGAGAGGATGGCTGCGTGGCTCAGCACAGTGTTGATCGGCGTGAAACCGTGACCCGGCGGGCCGTGCTGGATGCCGCGAGGCGCCTGATCGAGCAGCAGGGCGTGGCCGGACTGTCGATGCGCAAACTGGCGGCCGAGCTGGGGGTCGCGGTCACCTCGATCTACTGGCACGTCGGCAACCGCGAGGCGCTGCTCGACGAACTGGTGCAGGAGATGGTGCACGGCCTGGACACGCTCCCGGCCCGCGGCACCGCGCCGGCGGCGCGCGTGCTGTCGCTGGCCATGGAGCTGCGCCGGGTGCTGCGGGAGCACCCGCACCTGATCGGGCTGGTGAACGAACGCGGGCTGACCCCGGCGATGTTCCTGCCCTCCCAGCGCACGCTGGCGGCGGAGATCTCGGCGGCCGGCCTGCGCGGCGCCCGGGCCGCCGAGGCGGTCCGAGCCCTGCAGTACCACGTCATCGGGTTCGTCCTCGTCGAGCGGCACACCGACCGCTCGCCGGAGCAGCGTCCCTCGGCCGAGGAACTGTGGCAGGCCGAACCGGCCCCGGACGCCGCCCTGGCCGGGGCGCTGGCCACCCCGGTGGACGCCGACCGGCTGTTCGCGGTGTCGACCGAGGCGCTGGTGCGCTCGCTGCTGGCGGATCAGTAGCCTGCAATCTCCATCGCGCCTACGCTGAATCGGCATGACTGTCGAAGAGATCGTCGGCCCGGCCACCCACATGGTGTTCCATTCACCGATGACCGAGGAGCGCGCGAACCGGATCGCCGCGGACCTGGCGGCGACGGGGCCGGCCACGGTCGCCGACTATGCCTGCGGCTGGGGCGAGCTGATGCTGCGGATTCTGGCGCTGGCGCCGTCCGCGCGGGGATTCGGCGTGGACCTGTCGGCCCGGGACCTCGCGCGGGGACGGAAGAACGCCGAGGCACGCGGACTAGGCGATCGCGTGGAGTTCGTCGAGGGCCCGGTGAAGGAGCACACGCAGCCTGCGGACGTGGTGATCAACTGCGGAGCGTGGCAGGCACTCGGCAAGACGGTGACACAGTCACTGGACGCGTTGCGCCCGTTGGTCAATCCCGGCGGCCGGCTGTTCTTCGGGGTCGAGCACTGGGAGACGGTCCCGCCGCCGGAGCGGCTGGCCGCGATGTGGCCCGGGGCCACCGCCGAGCGCTACGAACTGCTGCCGGACCTCGTCGATCGCGCCGTCGCCGCCGGGTTCCGCCCGCTGCGCATCGAGTCCTCGACCCGCTCGGAATGGGACGACTACGAATCGTTGGAGACCATGGATGCCGAGCAGTGGCTGCTGGCCGATCCGGACCATCCGGACGCCGACGCGGTGCGTGACCGACTCGACACCAAGCGGGGCATCTGGCTGCGCGGACACCGCGACTACTTCGGATTCTCCATGCTCACCCTGGGTGTTCCCGGATAGTGCGGCCCTTGTCCAAGCGCTGATACTCTCAAAGCATTGTCGCCTTCGGGCTGACGCGGCGGCGGCGATCGCATAACGTTCTGCCGTGCCTTCTCCGCTCGACGACTACCCGAGGGGCCCTCGCCTGTCCCTGCGCGAGTTCCGCCCCGACGACCTCCTGCCCTGGCAGCGCATCGCCGGCGATCCCCGCGTGGCCGCGCACACCCCGTGGCCGGCCCTGGCCACGCCGGACACCGCCGGCGCGTGGCTGGCCGAGACCGCGCGCATCGCGCAGCTCCAGCCCCGGCGCAGCTTCTACCTGGCGGTCGAGCAGTACGGGGACCTGATCGGCTCGGCGACGCTGGACATCCTGAGCTTCCCGCACCGGCAGGGCGAGATCGGCGTGTACCTGCGCCCCGACCGCTGGGCCGAGGGCCTGGGCACCGAGGCTTCCCGGCTCCTGCTGGAGCTGGCGTTCTCCCGCCTGGAACTGCACCGCGTGCAGACCACCGTCGACCCGCGCAACACCGCCGGCATGCGGGTCGCCGAGCACGTGAAGATGCGCCCCGAAGGCGTGCTCCTGGACCGCTTCCTGGTCGGCGGCCAGTGGCAGGACCGGGCGATGTACGCGATCACCATGCCGGAATGGCGCGGCGGCGGCCGCGGCGGCGCGCACGCGGCGGCGGCGCCGGCGACCGCGGAGGCTGCCTCGGCTCCCGAGACCGCCGATGCCTTCGACGCTTTCGCCAAGCCCGCCGGCACGACACCGACGGTGACAGTCTCGTTCGAGGGCGGACCCGAGGAACCGGCGCTCGGCGTGCCGATCCCGTCCCCGGCCGGGGAGCCGCAGGCCGGCACCGAGCAGGCCACCCGCGAACCGCTGGTCGGCGAGACACTCGACGACGGCCCGGCTTTCACCGACGAGCCGGACCCGGACAAGGTCGGCGAGCCGCAGGTGCTGACGGCGCAGATCGTGATGGAGCAGATCGAGGTCGTGCACATACTGCCGCGCGAGCCGTAGCGGGTCGTAGCGGGTCGCAGTGAGCCGTGGCGCGCCGCGGTGGCCTGTATGGCCCAGACCTGCATGGCCTAGCGATCGACTACCGCCGTCCGACCCCGGGTAGGCCGCCTGTCGGCGGGACACGCCGCCGTGCCCATCACTTGACCCGGGAGTCGGAAATGGCCGTGTGTGAGGTTTGTGGCAACGACTACTACATGTCGTTCGACGTCGTCGCCGCCGGCGTGAAGCACACCTTCGACTCGTTCGAGTGCGCGATCCACCGCATGGCGCCGACGTGCGAGCACTGCCGCTGCCGCATCGTCGGCCACGGCGTGGAGTCCGACGGCAAGTTCTACTGCTGCGCGCACTGCGCGAACTCCGCCGGCGCCAGGGGCATCGCCGACCACGTCGACAAGGCTTCGCACCCCGGGCACCTGATCGCCGCCGGCGGCGGTGCGTGAGCTGACGATCTCGGCCGGTCAGCTGCCGTCGGCCTCGGCCTCGGCCGCGGCAGCTTCCGCATCGGCTTCCGCGACGGCTTCCGTGTCGGGCTTCGCCGTGCCGAAGTCCTCGGCCGTCATGATGTCGGTGTCGTGGGCCCACTGCGCCCAGCCCGCCAGCGCCTCGTTGATGCGGATCCCGGCCTCCAGCGCTATCCGCATCGCGCGTGTCTGCGTGCTCGTGCCCCAGTCGCCGCGGTCCTTGGTGGCCGCGTAGCCGCGGAGCGCCTCCGCCGTCTGGGCGAAGAACGCCTGCTCGGACGCCAGGTGGGCTTTGAGATCCTCGGGCTCCATCAGCCAGAAGAAGTACGCGCGGAACAGCGTCTCCATGCGGAAGGTGTGGTCCACCTCCGCCGCCGCCAGCCAGCGGCGGACCTCGGCCAGACCCTCGTCGGTGATGCGGTACGCCTTGCGGCGGCGCGGGCCGGTGCTCTCGACCTCGATAAGGCCGGCCGATTCCAGGCGGGCCAGTTCCGAGTAGATCTGCGGGTGCTGGGCCGGCCAGACCGAGCCGAGGGCTTCGGAGAAGCGGCGAGCGAGGTCGTAGCCGCTGGCCGGGCCTTCGGCGAGCAGGCCGAGCAGGCCGTGGCGCAGCGACATCGGCGGGGTCCTCCTGGCGGCGTGGGCGGGCTGACGACCATCTTGACACATCCGCCGGTACATGTAGACGATGACATGTAAGAAGAGACATGTTGAGTTGTACGTATGGGAGGGGCTGCCATGCAGGACGAGCAGATACGCGCGGTCTTGGTGACCGGAGCCGGCGGCGGAGTGGGCCGCGCGACCACGCAGGCGCTGACCGAGCGCGGATTCCGGGTCTACGCCGCGGTGCACGAACCCGGCGGGGAGCCCCCGCAACACCCTGATGTCCGAACCCTGCGCCTGGACGTGACCGACCCCGCGAGCGTCGCCGACGCCGTCGCCCAGGTCCGGAACGACGACTGCACCGCGCTGCACGGCATCGTCAACAACGCCGGCATCATCGTCCAGGGCCCGCTGGAGCTGGTGAGCGCGCCCGACCTGCGCCGCCAGTTCGACGTCAACGTCTTCGGCGCGGTCGCCGTCACCCAGGCGTTCCTGCCGCTGCTGCGCGCCGGCCACGGCCGCCTGGTGAACATCACGGCCGCCACCGCCCGCGTCGCAGGCCCCTTCTTCGGCCCGATCTCGGCCAGCAAGGCGGCGCTGCAATCGCTGTCCGACGCCCAGCGCCTGGAGCTGGCGCACTGGGGCCTGCCGGTGGTGGTGATCGAGCCGGGGCTCATCGACACTGGGATCTTCACCAAGGCCGCGGCCACCACCGCGAAGGCGAAGGCCACCTTGAGCCCGGCCCAGCGAGCGCTCTACGAGACGCAGGTCGGCGCGGTCGACGCCGCCCTGGCCAAGTCCAAGCCCGCGCCGCCGGCGATCGTGGCCGACGCCGTGGTCAAGGCCCTGACCGCGCGCAGGCCCAAGCCCCGCTACACCGTCGGCCCCGACACCCGCCTGCTCGGCCTGTTGGCCCGGTTGCCCCTGCGCACCCGCGACCGGCTGCTCGCGGGCGTCATGGGCCTGAACAAGATCCCCGCGGCGCGATGAGCGGAGCCCGGGAGGCCGGCGAGGACGGCAAGACCAGCGAGACCGTCCCGCGCACGATCGTGGTCATCGGCGCCACCTCGGGCATCGGCCGGGCCTGCGCACTCCGACTCGCCGACGCGGGTCACCGACTGATCCTGGTGGGCCGGGACCGTCGGCGCGGTGCGGAACTGGCGAAGCAGACCGGCGCGGTCTTCGTCGGCGGAGATGTCTCCACCCGTGCCGGCATCGAGGCGGTCGCCGCGGGCGTCCAAGCCGAGACCGACAGCATCGACACCCTGGTCAACAACGCCGGTGTCATGATCCCCCGCCGGACGCTGACCGACGAGGGCCTGGAGCTGAACTTCGCCGTCCACCACCTGGCGCCGTTCACCACGACCAGTCTGCTGATGCCGCTGCTCGCGCGCGGTGCCGGACGTGTCGTCAACACCAACTCCGAAGGACACCGCGCACCGCTGTTCGGAGGAGGCGACGTCCGACTCGACTTCGACGACCTGCAATCAGCGCACGGTTACAGCCCCTACCTGGCCTACAGCCGTTCCAAGCTCGCGAATCTCCTGTTCACCGCCGAGTTCCACCGCCGCCAGCCCGCCTTCCAGACCGTCGCGGTGCACCCGGGCATGGTCCGCACCAGGCTCGTGCGCTCCATGCACAGTCCGGGGTTCTGGCTGCTCAGCACGGCGACACGCTGGATGCTCGCGTCGCCGGCCCGGGGCGGCCGGCCGCTCGCCGACCTGGCGACGGCCCCGGCGATCCACAACGGCGGGTACTACAACGGCAGCCGCCCCTCCACTCCTTCACCGCACGCGGCAAGCCGCGCCGACGCCGAGCAGCTCTGGCAGGTGACTGAGAAGCTGCGCGGCCCGTTCGTCGCGGCGTAGCCAGCCTGCCCGGCGCCTACGCCTCCCGCGCCGCCAGCCCCAACCGCCGGGCCGCCTCTTCCAGGCGGCTCGGCGGCAGCCCCGCGTAGCCGAGAACCAGCCCCGGCGGCCCCGGCGCGAACCGCATCGGCGCGAGCGGCTGCACCCGGACCCCGTGCGCGGCGGCCGCCACGGTCACCGCG
Organism: Catenulispora sp. GP43; assembly: GCF_041260665.1. NCBI lineage: Bacteria > Bacillati > Actinomycetota > Actinomycetes > Catenulisporales > Catenulisporaceae > Catenulispora > Catenulispora sp. GP43. The sequence goes on from NZ_JBGCCT010000029.1 coordinate 22,299, forward strand.
TCCTCGTCGCTGCCCGGCGGCAGGTCCGCCAGCACGTGCAGCCCCGCCGCCACGCCGCGCATCTTCCAGTGCGGCAGCTCCGCGGCCAGGGCCGTCACCAGCGCGTCGCGGCGGGTGCGGTAGCGGCGGCGGACGGTGCGCAGGTGGCGGTCGTAGGCGCCGGTGCCGATCAGGTGGGCCATGGCGAGGTGGTCCAGGACCGAGCCGCCGAGGTCGCTGTTCAGCCGGATCTCGCGCATCCGCTCGGCCAGGCGCGGCGGGGCGACGGCCCAGCCGAGGCGCAGGGCCGGGGCCAGGGACTTGCTCGTGGTGCCCAGGTACAGCACCCGGTCCGGGGCCATGCCCTGCAGACAGCCGACGGGGTCGCGGTCGTAGCGGAACTCGGCGTCGTAGTCGTCCTCGATGACCAGGCCGTCGGCGGCGCGGGCCCAGGCGATCAGCTCGGCGCGGCGGTTCGGGGCCAGGACCACGCCGGTCGGGTACTGGTGGGCCGGGCCGGCGAAGACGACGGTCGCCGCCGTCCGCCGCAGCTCGGCCACCACCAGGCCGGCCTCGTCCACCGGCACGCCGACCAGCGTCATCCCCGAGGCCTCCAGCAGGTGGCGCGGCCGGTCCGCCGAGGGGTCCTCGACGGCCAGCACCCGGTGTCCGAGTTCGTGCAGCGCCCGCAGGCCGAGGGCCAGGCCCTGGGCCGAGCCGTTGATGGCGACCACGCGCTCGGGCGTGGCTTCGGCGGCGCGCACCCGCCGCAGGTAGGCCGCGACCTCCTCGCGGAAGCGCGGCACGCCGCCGGGGTCGCCGTACCCCAGTTCGGTGTTGGGCAGGTCGCTGAGCACCCGGCGCTGCGCGGTCACCCACGCCGTGCGCGGGAACGCGCCCAGGTCCGGCCGCCCCGGCGTCAGGTCGAACTCCGGCTCCGCCTCGGCCGGGTCCGGCGCGGCCGCGGCCTGCTCCCCCACCGCGTGCCCGCTGGCCACCCAGGTCCCGGCGCCGGTCCGGCTGAGCAGGTACCCCTCCGCGACCAGCTGCTGATACGCCTCGACCACCAGCCCCCGCGACACCCGCAGCTCGGCCGCCAGCTGCCGGCTCGGCGGCAGCACGGTCCCGCCGGCCACCCGCCCGGCGCGGATGCCGTCGCGCAGCCCGACGACCAGCTGCTCGACCAGGCGGCCAGCCGAGCGGTCCACGGTCACCAGGATCTCGGCCATCGATTGGTCCCCTTTTCACGGCGCTGATTGGTTCTTACTCGCAGACCAATCGGATCCTAGCCTCGCAGCATGTCCACGATCACGGAAGCGGCGGGGACCAGGGAAGCGCCGGGCGGCCGCACCGCCGAGGGTGCGCAGGCCCCGGACCGCCGCGCCGGAACCCGCCACATCGCCCAGGGCACCCTGGCCATGGCGGTGCTCGGTGCCTCCACCGCCGTCAGCGCCCACCTCACCCGCTACCCGGTCCTCGGCGGCCAGGCCCTGCGCTACACGCTCGCCGCCGCGGTCTTCGCGGTCATCGTGCGGCGCCGAGGCCTGCCCCGCATCCGCCCGACGGCCCGCGAATGGCTCCTGCTGACCCTGCTGTCGGCCACGGGCCTGGTGCTGTTCAACATCTTCGTCCTGGCCGCGCTCCGGCACACCGACGCCGCCACCCTCGGCAGCGTCGTGGCCTGCTCGCCGCTGGTCCTGGCGATCGCCGGGCCGCTGGTCAGCCGCGGCGGCCACCGGCTGCGCAGGGGCCCGGCGATCGGCGCCGCAGGGCTGGTCGTCGCCGGGAGCGCGATGGTGCAGGGCTTCGGGCACGGGAGCGCGGCCGGGATCGTCTTCGCCGTGCTGACCCTCGGCTGCGAGGCGTTGTTCTCGCTGCTGGCGGTGCCGCTGCTGCCGAAGTTCGGCGAGCTGCGGGTCTCGGCGTACGTCACCGCCGTCGCCGTCCCGGTCCTCTTGGTCGCGGGCCTGGCCACAGACGGCACCGCGATCCTGCGCGTGCCCACGCTCGGCGAGGGCGCGGCGCTGCTGTACCTCGCGCTGCCCCTGACCGTCGGCGCCTTCCTGCTCTGGTACCGCGCGCTCGGCGGCCTCGGTCCGCAGCGCGCGGGACTGCTGATCGGGACCGTGCCGGTCGCGGCCTGCGCCGCCAGCGCCGCGCTCGGAGTCGGGACGCCGGGGATCGCGCAGCTGGCGGGGGTGGCGGTCGTGGTGGCGGGGATCGTGGTCGGACTGGCGAAGAGTTGAGGCCCTCGTTAGTGCCACCTGCCTCCAGCACGCTTAGCGACGTCGGGTAGCGTCAACCCGTGTCTCGGTACCGATTCGTCTTCTCCTGGCGCTGGATCCGCCTGCATGTCCTGATCTGGCTGATCCTCATCCCCTCGTTCATCGGCCTGGGGATGTGGCAGCGGAGCCGCTATCACGAGCGCACGGCGGAGAACGCCGTCATCCGGACCGCGATGAACGCCCCGCCGGTGCCGATCGAGGGCGCCGACCCGGTGGGCGCCGCCGTCGCGAAGCAGGACCGCTGGAAGCAGCTCACGCTGGTCGGGACCTTCGACACGGCCCACCAGTTCCTGGCGCGCAACCACCAGGAGAACGGCAACCCGGGCTTCTACGTGATCACTCCGATGACGCTCGGCGACGGCACGTCCGTCCTGGTCAACCGGGGATGGATCCCGACCGTGAGCTCCGATGAGCAGCAGTCGCCGACGATCCCGGCGCCGCCGTCCGGCACGGTCACCGTCACCGGGCGCCTGCAGCAGTCCGAGACCAAGGGCAACACCGGTATCCGGGACGTCACCACCGGGCTGCCGACCGGCCAGATCAGTCTCATCAACACCGACGCGCTGGCCCTGAAGACCGGGCTGCAACTGCGCGGCGGCTACGCCGAGGTGATCACCTCGAAGCCGGCCGACTCGGCGGCGAACTCCGCGGGGGTGCAGATCACCCCGGTCGACGCGCCGTCCCTGGATGAGGGCCCGTACCTGTCCTACTGGTTTCAGTGGTGGCTGTTCTGCGTGATCGCGGCCGGAGGCTGGGTGACGATCATCCGGCGCGAGGCCCAGCACCGGGACCGGGAGGCCGCCGAGGCGGCCGAAGAGGACGAGTACGACGAGGACGAGCACGAGGACCAGTACGAGGACGGCGAGCCCGGCGCCGGCGCCGGAGCCGACGCGGAGGCCGAGGACCCGGCCTCCGCCCCGGCTACCGCGCCAGCGCCCTGAGCACGTCTGCCAGCTCCTGCGTGGGCTCGAACCGGATCCCGTCTTCGGCCCGGCGCGAGCCCTGCCGGTAGAGGACCCCGTCGCGCCACCAGAACAGCTGGTCGCTGACCGGGCCCGGCCCGGTCTCGTACTGCCGCCGGGCCAGGCGCAGCATGCCCTCGGCCGCGGCCACCGCCTCCGGTCCGCGCACCGGGTGCGCCGCGAAGAGGCCGCGGTTCGGTATGACCACCAGCGCGCCGTTGCTGTCGACGGACACGTAGTCCGGCAGCCAGAAGGAGTGCGTCGGCGCGTAGCCGGAACCGCCGCGCACCACCGTGATGCTGACGCCCTCGGCCTCCAGCAGGCGGGTCTCCAGCAGCCCCTCGCGGCGCACGTTCTCCCGCGCGGTCCGGTAGGCCTCGCGGGCGGTCACCTTCCAGCGCGCCAGGTCCCCATACGCGACCGGGCCCTCCTCGGGCCGGTACCAGCGCACGCCGGCGCCCAGCGGGTCGCGCAGCGGCGAGGGCGGGACCAGCTCCAGCACCTCGACCAGGCCGTCGGCGCAGAACCGGTGCTCTATGCCGGCCAGGGCCGCGGAGTCGGCGTCGTCGCCGCCGAACAGCCGGGCGCGGATCCGGCCGCGGACCGAGGCCCACTCCGAGTCGTGGTCGCCGGTGGAGGACACGGAGCTGGCGTAGAACCCTGAGGGGTCCACGCGCGCGAGCACCAGTTCCTCGACCAGCTCGGGCCAGTCGGCCTTCTCGGCGACCTCCATCCGGCGCTTGAGGGCGGCCAGCGGCCAGCGGCCCCGGTGTGGGCCGTAGACCTCGATCAGCCCCTCCTCGACGATCGACCACGCGCAGCCGCGACGGCGCAGCTCCACGTCGAGCAGACCCACCATCGCCACCGCTACCGGGTCCCCTTCCGGCCAGCTCCTACGAGCCTCGGCGGCGTGGCGTCCGTTCGTTCCCACCTGCGGATCCCCCCAAGAGAGAGTCGTCGTACCGGATTGCGAAGCAGCCCCCGGCTACCCGCGATCGCTCCCCCGCACTCAATATTTTGACGAAAGCCGGTCGCGTTCGGTTGCCGAACAGTCCCGATCTAGTCCCCAGCTAGTCCTTTCGGCGTATAAGCGCCACGTATCCCTTCCGGCTCTCCCATCGAGTGGACCATCGGACAGGGTAACGCCACGCGATGCTTCCGTCTGCCTCCAATGGGTGACAAGCGACCCGAAAGCGTGACGTCTGCTGTTTCGACCGCGTTGGGCGATACGTGCCCCACACCCCGCCGCGCACCGAGCCGCCGGATGTCCACAGCGCGGTGCTCCTGGGGGTCCCGGCCCCCCGCCGCGACCCCGCCGCCACGCCCTCCGGCGGCAACACCCTGACCCGCCTGCGCCGCACCGGCCACCAGGACCCGGTGGTGACCGACCGCGCCTGGGAGCGCATCAGCGCCCTGCTCCCCGAGCGCCCCCGCCGCCGCCGCAACCCGGGCCGCAAGCCCCTGGACGACCGCGCGGTCCTGAACGGCATCCTGGTCGTCCTCGGCCGCCGCATCGGCTTCGAGAAGCTGCCGCAGGAACTGGAGTACGGCAGCGGCATGACCTGCTGGCGCCGCCTGCGCGACTGGCAGCGCGCCGGCATCTGGCCGGACATCGCCCGCGTGCTGCGCGAGGAGATCCCCGAGGCGCGCCGCATCGACTTCGACCGGGTGATCGACAGCGGCGAGACCGGCGCGGTCGAGGGCGAGACCCGGGTGGCCCGGCGGCCCCGGTCCACGACGCTGATCCGGCAGCCCTCGCCGGTGGCGATGGAGTTCGGGTTCACGGCGCTGCGGAAGAGCCGGTAGGGGCAGAGCGCTCGCGGGACGGGTGCGGGTGCGTTGTGGGTTGACAGTCAAAGGCGATTTTCGGCTCTGAGGGATCCCAACACCCCGCGTGAGCTGCGGTTCGAGTGTTGGTCGCCTCTGTCCCGGATCCCCCGTGCCTGCAAAACCGTCACCCGGCAGCCGCAGCCACCTCAGGCTCGACGGCATCCGGCCCGACGCCAGCTCCAGCCTCCCCGTCCCCGCCACGCAAACCTTCCTGCCCCTGGAACTGCACCCGATACAGCTCCGCATAAAGCCCCTCAGCGGCCAGCAGCTCCTCATGCCGCCCCCGCTCCACGATCCGCCCGCCGTCCACCACCAGGATCTGGTCGGCGTCCCGCACCGTCGACAGCCGGTGCGCGATCACCAGCGACGTCCGTCCGCGCAGCGCCCGCGCCAGCGCCCGCTGCACCGCCGCCTCGCTCTCGCTGTCCAGGTGCGCGGTGGCCTCGTCGAGGACGACCACGCTCGGGGCCTTCAGCAGCAGTCGGGCGATCGCCAGCCGCTGCTTCTCGCCGCCGGACAGGCGGTAGCCGCGGTCGCCGACCACGGTGTCCAGGCCGTCGGGCAGGCTGTGGACCAGGTCCAGGATCTGGGCGTCGCGCAGCGCCTCGGTCAGCTCCTCGTCGGTGGCCGTGGGGCGGGCGTACAGCAGGTTGCCGCGGATCGTGGTGTGGAACATGTGCGCGTCCTGCGTCACCGTGCCGACCGTGGCGTGCAGCGACTCCAGGGTGACGTCGCGGATGTCCGTGCCGCCGATGCGGACTGTGCCCGACAGCGGGTCGTACAGCCGGTTGGCCAGGGAGGTGATCGTGGTCTTGCCCGCTCCGCTCGGGCCGACCAGGGCCACCATCTCGCCGGCCGCCGCGGTGAAGGTCACGCCGCGCAGCACCGGCGCCGAGGGCGCCTGGTCCAGGCGCGCCACCGACTCCAGGGACGCCAGCGACACCTCGTCGGCGGTCGGGTAGCGGAAGGCGACGTCGTCGAACTCGACCGCGACCGGTCCGGCGGGCAGGGTGGCGGCGTCCGGCTTCTCCTTGATCATCGGCTCCAGGTCCAGGACCTCGAAGACGCGGTCGAAGGAGACCAGCGCCGACATCACCGTGATGCGGACGTTGGTCAGCGCGGTCAGCGGGCCGTAGAGCCGGCCGAGCAGCGCGGCCAGGGCGATCAGGGTGCCCAGGGTGATGGAGTGGCTGATCGCCAGGCGGCCGCCGATCAGGTAGGTCAGCGCGGTGGCCAGGGAGGCGACCAGGGTCAGCGCCGTCATGAACCACGCGCCGGTCAGGGCGATGCTGACGCCGGCGTTGCGCACCCCGGCGGCCTTCTCGGCGAACTCCGCGTCCTCCTCGGCGGGCCGGCCGAACAGCTTGGCCAGCAGCGCGCCGGAGACGTTGAAGCGCTCGGTCATCATCGCCGACATGTCCGCGTTCAGCTGCATCTGGCGGCGGACCTGGCCCTGCATACGCTTGCCGACCCGGCGGGCCGGGATCAGGAACACCGGCAGCAGCGCCAGCGAGAGCAGGGTGATCTGCCACGACAGGTAGAACATGGTCCCGGCGACCAGCACCAGGCTGATGACGTTCGACACCACGTTCGACAGCACCGAGGTGAAGGCCTGCTGGGCCCCGATGACGTCGCTGTTCAGCCGGGAGATCAGCGCGCCGGTCTGGGTGCGGGTGAAGAAGGCGATCGGCATGCGCTGCACGTGCGCGAACACCCGGGTCCGCAGGTCGTAGATCAGCCCCTCGCCGATCCGCGAGGACAGGAACCGGTTCACCAGCGAGGCCGCGGCGTCGCCCACCGCGACCGCGGCGATGATCAGCGCCAGCCTGGTCACCACGCCCCGGTCGCCCTTGAGCACGCCGTCGTCGACCAGGTTCTGCGCCAGCAGCGGCGGCAGGACCACCAGCACCGCGTCCACGATCGTGATCGCCAGGAACACCGCGATCAGCGGCCGGTAGGGCCGGGCGATCTTGAAGATCCGCTTGATGGTCCCCGGAGCCAGCTTGTGGTTCAGGATCTCCTTGTCGTTCCGGCCACGGGCGCCGCGCATCATCATGCCCATGCCCGGCGAACCCATCCCACCACCCATCGACACGCGTCTTGCTCCCTTTGTCGTGATCCTGTCAGAGATAAAAGCCGTGAGGCGATGCGGCCATTCCCATAACCTTCAGCCATGTTGAACCCTCCGGACTCGTTTCCTGAAGACGAGTTGCGTGCGCTGTTGGCGAACACCTGGGAAGTGCAGGTCGCGGCGTCGGCGTACGCCCCGGTGGGCTTCGGATCACACCATTGGTCTATCCGGGACGCCGCGGGCGGACGATGGTTCGTCACCGTGGACGAGCTCCCCGGCGGCGCCGAGGCCGCGGCGGAGCGGCTGCGGGAGTTGAGGAACGCTCTCTCCGTCCCCCGAACCCTACGCGAGCACGGCTACGAGTTCGCCGTCGCTCCGGTGGCGGCCCCGGACGGCACCATCGTCGCCGAACTCGCCCCCGGCTTCGCGGTGTCGGTCTACCCGTACCAGGACGGCGACGCCTTCCCCTGGCAGCCCTGGGAAGGCGCCGACCCGTCGCTGCGGGACCAGGCCCTGGCGATCGTCGGCGAACTCCACGGCGCGCCCCGCTCCGCCTGGGGCGCCGCCGACACCGAGGACTTCGCGATCCCGCAGCGCGACGCCCTCGACGCCATCCTCGACGGCCGTCTCCCCGACCCGGCGGCCGGCCCCTTCTCCGGCCCGGCCGGCGCCCTCGCCGCCCGCCACGCCCCGCTGCTCGGCCGCCTGCTGGCGCACCACGACGCCCTCGCCGACGCCGCCCGCGCCCGCCCGGAGACCTTCGTCCTCACCCACGGCGAGCCCCACCTCGGCAACTTCCTGCGCGGCCGGGACCGTCTGCTGCTCATCGACTGGGACACCGCCCTGATCGCCCCTCCGGAGCGCGATCTGTGGGACTTCGAGCTCGGCGACCCGGGGCTGCAGGACCTCTACAGCCTGCGCTGGGACCTCACCGAGACCGCGATCTACCTGGGCCTTTTCAGCCGGCCCCACCTCGGCGACGCCAACGAGCGGGCGAGCTGGATCAACCTGGCGGACACCCTGGCGAACCTGGAAACTACCGCCGCTAGGATCGAGCCATCATGGACTTCACGGCACTGAGCGCCCGCCAGGGCAAGATCATGGTCTCGGTCGGGGACTCCTTCACCGAGGGCATGTGCGACGACACGCTGCCGGACGGCTCGTTCCGCGGCTGGGCCGACCGCGTCGCCGAACGACTGGCCGCCGACGACCCGCACCTGCGGTACGCCAACCTCGCGGTGCGCGGCAAGCTGATCGGCCAGATCGAGCGCGACCAGATCCCGCTCGCGGCGAAGATGGACGCCGACCTGATCACCCTGGCCGGCGGCCTGAACGACGTGCTGCGCCCGGGCTGCGACATGAAGGCCGTCGAGGCCAGCGTCCAGTCCTGCTTCCAGCAGCTGGCCACCACCAAGGCCACGATCGTCCTGTTCCGCCCGACCGACCCGCGCCGCCGGATGCGCGGCTCGCAGCGCCTGATGCCGGCCGTCAACCGGCTGATCGAACTGGTCGACGCCTTCGGCGAATCGCACGGCGCGGTGGTCGTGGACCTGTTCACGGCCCGGGTCTTCGACGACCCGCGCATGTGGGCCGAGGACCGCCTGCACTTCTCCCCCGAAGGCCACCGGCGCGTCGCCGAGGCGGTGCTCCAGGCGCTCGGCGCCGAACCGAGTTTCGAGTGGCGCGCGGGCCTGCCCCCTGAGCGGCCCAAGCCGTGGCTCCAGGCCCGGGGGCAGGACCTACGGTGGATGCGGGTCTACCTGCTGCCGTGGATCGGCCGCCGGATCACCGGCAAATCCTCCGGCGACGGCCGCGCGGCCAAGCGGCCCGAGCCGTTGCCGGTGGTGGTGGAGCCCACGCAGGCATAGCCGGCGACGGGGTTGTGCAGGGACCGCGCCGTCCACAAAAATGGCGCGATCCCACGGCAGAGGACCGACAACCCCACGACCGACAGGCAGGGCCCCTAATTGGACACGCTCCGGCGACTGGGCCTGCGGGCCCGCGGCGACGTCCCCACCGCCGCGTGGCTGATCCTGCTGGCAGTGTTCGTCACCGAGTACTGGTGGTGGCACAGCCGGGTCACCCTGTGGGACGGCGACGCGCTCTACTATGTCGCGGCCGCCCTGAAGTTCGCCGGACACTCCACCGACGACGCGCTGCGTCTCACCGGGGTCTTCTTCCACCAGCAGGCCACCGTCGGGCGAATACGCGGCACCCTCACCGGCGTCGCCGGCCAGCCCGGCGTCGGGGAGTTCAACCTCGAGGCGCCGCGCTTCTTCTACTCGGCGCTGGCGGTTCCGTTCATCTGGATGTTCGGCGCCAAGGGGATCTGGGTCCTGTCCTATCTGTGCGCAGCGGCGTTCCTGTTCGTCAGCATGCGCCTGCTGACCCGCCTGTTCGGCGTACAGCTCGCCCTGGGGATGCTGCTGCTGTACCAGATCGCCTACGCGTTCTGGTTCTTCCAGACCGGTATATACACCGAGTCCCTGGCCGCACTTCTCATAGTCCTGATCATCACCAGACTCCCGCTGGACCGCGAGACCTCGCGCAACGACCTGATCTGCATCGGCGTGCTGCTGCTGGTCCTGGCCTTCACGCGGCAGACGGTCCCGGTGCCGGTGGCGGCCATCGTCTTCGCGTACCTGTGGACCGCGGTGCGCACCAAGACCTGGGGCAAGGCGAACGTCTGGTGCCGTCCGGCGCTGGTCGCCGGTGGCATCGGGGTGTTCGCCGTGGGGCTGGTGAGCGCGCTGTTCCCGTTCAACGAGCTGCGCCACTACTCCGAGGTGAACCACCTCGGCAACACCGCCTACGTCAAGGCGCACCTGGGCCAGACCCTCGGCAAGATCCCGGGCCTGGTGGTGGACATGTTCGCGCGCGAGTTCCGGGGCGCCTTCGCCGGCGACCACGGCCTGCAGGTGCTGTGGCTGCTGACCGCGGTCGCCGTCGTGCTGCGCTTCCGGAACGTCTACGCGGCCATGGTCGTCGGCTCGGCGCTGGCCTGCGCGTTCCTGAGCATCCTGGACGCCACCGGGCGCACCTCGCTGCGCTACTTCGTGCCGATGTACCCGATGGCGCTGATGCTGGTCGCGGACTTCTGGCGGTCGCGCGAGTGGAGCCTCAGGACTCTCCCGTCCCGGCCAGGTCCCGGAACCGCCGGGTCTGAGCCGCCCGCTCCGCAGCTCGCTGCTCGTCGTACGGACGCCCAGCCGCTGCCCGCAGCAGAGCCTTCGACTCCGTGACCGCGCCGCGCGGGGCGGCCAGCAGGTCAGCGGCCAGCTTCGCGGCGGCGGCGTGCAGCTCCTCGCGCGGCACGACGTGGTTGGCCAGGCCGATGCGCAGCGCCTCCGCGGCGTCCACATAGCGCGCGGTGGCCACGATCTCCAGCGCACGCGGGTACCCGACCGCGTCCACCAGCGGCTGCGTCCCGGCCAGGTCCGGCACCAGCCCCAGGGCCGGCTCCTTCATGCAGAACAGCGCGTCCTCGGCGGCGATCCGGAGGTCGCAGGCCAGCGCCAGCTGGAAGCCGGCGCCGATGGCGTGGCCCTGGACCGCGGCGACGGTGACCAGATCGGTGCGGCGCCACCAGGTGAACGCCTGCTGATACCCCTCGATGGTGCGGTCCACCTCCTCGTCGGAGGACGCCGCGAAGGTGGCGAAGTTCTCGAACATCGACCGGTCCAGGCCCGCGGAGAACGACTTGCCCTCCGAGCGCAGCACCACGACGCGCACCGTGCCCGGCAGCGCGGCGCCGATCGCGGTCAGCGCGGTCCAGAACTCAGGGGTCTGAGAATTGCGCTTGTCCGGACGGTTCAGCGTGATGGTCGCGGCCTCGCCCTCCAGCAGCACGTCGATGCCCGCGTCCGCGGCCTGGCGTGCGGTGTCTTCCCAGCTCATGAGCTCTCCTGAATCCGTGCGGACGGTGCCGAAGAGCGAGACTACCCGCGGGTAACTTGTTGCGCCAGCGCGGGCCCGGACAATGGAGGTGTCCGACGCCGGCCTGGAGCGGCACCGGACGGAAGAGGGAACAGAAGAGGGCGGGGTGCCCATCACGCACCCCGCCCCTTCGTCACCGGTCGGCTGCCCGAACTCCGCCCGGCTCCTTCACGCTCGTCAGGCAGTCTTCGCCTTGCCGCGCGTCGCGCCGCCCCGACCCCGAAGCGTCACACCGGATTCGCTGAGCATCCGGTGCACGAACCCGTACGAACGCCCGGTGGACTGGGCGAGGGCGCGAATGGACTCGCCCGCCTCGTACTTCGTCTTGAGGTCGATCGCGAGCTGCGACCGCGCGTCGCCGGTCACCCGGCTGCCCTTCTTGAGAGTCTCGGCCACACGTGCCTCCTGGAGTGGATGTGCGCTCTAGGTACACATGATCACCCCTCGCAGCGCTCTTGGCCACCGATTCGGCGATGTTGCCCATAACATCAATGTCACGTCGCCCGATCCGACCAGTAGATCATGCGGATTTGTCCGGTTATCGCATGATCTAATTCCCTGGACGAATCAGCCCACGATGAAAAGTCCCGCCCTGGCGTGGGGTGGCGTTTTCTCCCGAAGGCCAGCGCTGGGCGTCGGTCAGGCCAGCGAGACCAAGTCGAGGTACTGCTCGCTCCACAAGTCCTCGTCGCCGTCCGGCAGCAGGATCACCCGCTCCGGATTCAGCGCCTGCACCGCGCCCTCATCGTGGGTCACCATGATCACAGCGCCCTCATACGTCCCGAGCGCCCCGAGGATCTCCGCGCGCGAGGCCGGGTCCAGGTTGTTGGTGGGCTCGTCGAGCAGCAGCACGTTCGCCGTGGAGACGACCAGCGTGGCCAGCGCCAGACGCGTCTTCTCACCGCCGGAGAGCACACCGGCCGGCTTGTCGACGTCGTCGCCGGAGAACAGGAACGAGCCGAGGGTCTTGCGCACGTCGGCCAGGTCCAGGTCCGGCGCCGCGCTGCGCATGTTCTCCAGCACCGTGCGCTCCGGGTCGAGCGTCTCGTGCTCCTGCGCGTAGTAGCCGAGCTTGAGGCCGTGCCCCTGCTCGACCTGGCCGGTGTCCGCCTGCTCCACGCCGCCGAGCAGCCGCAGCAAAGTGGTCTTGCCGGCGCCGTTCAGGCCCAGGATGACGACCTTGGAACCGCGGTCCACCGCCAGGTCGACGTCGGTGAAGACCTCCAGCGAGCCGTACGACTTGGACAGCCCGGTCGCCATGATCGGGGTCTTGCCGCACGGAGCCGGGGTCGGGAAGCGCAGCTTGGCGACCTTGTCCGCCTGCCGCACCTCCTCCAGCCCGGCCAGCATCCGGTTGGCGCGCCGGGCCATGTTCTGCGCGGCGACGGTCTTGGTGGCCGAGGCCCGCATCTTGTCGGCCTGCGCGTTGAGCACCGCGGCCTTCTTCTCCACGTTGGCGCGCTCGCGCTTGCGGCGGCGCTCGTCGTCCTCGCGCTGCTTGAGGTAGAGCTTCCAGCCCATGTTGTAGTAGTCGATGGTGGCCCGGTTGGCGTCCAGGTGGAACACCTTGTTCACCGACGCCTCGACCAGGTTCACGTCGTGGGAGATGACGATGAACCCGCCCTTGTAGGACTTCAGGAACTCGCGCAGCCAGACGATCGAGTCGGCGTCGAGGTGGTTGGTCGGCTCGTCCAGGAGCAGGACCTCGTTGTCGCCGAACAGGATCCGGGACAGCTCGACGCGGCGGCGCTGGCCACCAGACAGGGTGTGCAGCGGCTGGCTCATGACCCGGTCGGGCAGACCGAGCGCGGAGGCGATGGTCGCGGCCTCGGACTCGGCGGCGTACCCGCCGGCGGCGACGAACTCGTCCTCCAGCCGCGTGTAGCGGCGCATCGCCTTCTCGTGGGTGGCCAGGTCGTCGGAGGCCATGCGCTTCTCGTTCTCGCGCATGCGGCGCATGATGTCGTCCAGCCCGCGGGCGGACAGGATGCGGTCGCGGGCGATGACGTCCATGTCGCCGGTGCGGGGGTCCTGCGGCAGATAGCCGACCTGGCCGGAGCGGTGGATGGTGCCGGCCGCCGGGATGGTCTCACCGGCCAGGGTCTTGGTGAGCGTGGTCTTGCCGGCGCCGTTGCGGCCGACCAGGCCGATGCGGTCGCCGGGACCCACTCGGAAGGAGGCCTTCTCGATCAGGATGCGGCTGCCGGCCCGGAGCTCGACGTCGGTTGCGGTGATCACGTCGCACCATTTTACGGTGCGCACGGCACCGCTCCGGAACGAGTTTTCGTGCTGGTACGCCCCACATCGCCCGCAGCACGGGCGATGTGACTCAGATCGCCTGCAGACCGGCGATCAGACGGCTGCCCAGGCCCCGGTCCACCCGCTTGCTGTCCCGCCAGCACACCGCGAAGGACCGGCCGGCCCGCCACGAGCTCAACGCCGTGCGGGTGTAGCCGACCGTCGCCGAGGGCAGGTCGTCGACCGTGAACCAGCCGAGCTTCTCGCACTTGCCGGGCTCGGCGTTCACCGGGCCGCCGGACCAGCGGCTGGCCGCGAAGAACAGCTGCATGCGGGGCTCGCCGTCGGCCTCGCGGTGGTGGACCGTCACCGCGTGCTCCAGGTCGGCCGGATCGATGCGCACGCCGAGTTCCTCGCGCGCCTCGCGGACCAGAGCCTGCACAGCGTCCTCGCCGGGCTCGACGTGGCCGGCGGGCACGTGCCACCGTCCGGAACCCCACACGGCCCCTCTGCGCAACCCCAGGAGCACGCGCTCGTCATCGGGCCGCTGCAGAATGAGGTGGACGGCGAGCATGCACGCCTCTCGGCCGCTGTCAGTCGCCTTCCGGATCCCGGACACAGGCTCCCCCTTTGTACGCGGGTCTTGACCATCCCGTTACTTGTAACAGGTACCAACCTACCCACACGTACCGTCGTTTACGCAAGACTTCCGCGCCTGCGAATGCACATGCATCTGACGAGTGCGCACACGAAAACGCCCGATCCGTAACGGATCGGGCGTTTTTCGAATCAGTACTCAGACATTGAATCCGAGGGCGCGCAGCTGCTCCCGGCCGTCGTCGGTGATCTTGTCCGGACCCCACGGCGGCATCCAGACCCAGTTCACCCGGAAGTCGGCGACCAGGCCGTCCAGGGCCATGCGCATCTGGTCCTCGATGACGTCCTGCAGCGGACAGGCCGCCGATGTCAGGGTCATGTCGACGACGGCGATGTTCGCGTCGTCCACCGTCAGGCCGTACACCAGGCCCAGATCAACGACGTTGATCCCGAGCTCGGGGTCGACCACGTCGCGCAGCGCCTCGGTGACGTCCTCGATCGGCGCCAGTTCGGTCGTAGTCATGCCTTCACACCCTTGCCTTCGAATTCAACACTGCCGTCAGCTTCGAGCGCCTGCGCGGTCGCGTCCTTCCACGCCATCCACGACAGCAGCGCGCACTTCACACGCCCGGGGTACTTGGCGACGCCGGCGAACGCCACGGCGTCCTCCAGCACCTCCTCGTGCTCCTCGGCGAACTCCGGGCCGTCCAGCTTGGCCTGCATCAGTTGCAGGAAGGTCTCCTGCACCTCGCGCGCCTGCTCCACCGACTTGCCGATGAGCAGGTCCGCCATGACCGACGCCGAGGCCTGGCTGATCGAGCAGCCCTGGGACTCGTAGGAGATGTCGCTGATCACGTCGCCCTTGAGGTCGACGCGCATGGTCACCTCGTCACCGCACGTCGGGTTCACGTGGTGCACCTGGGTCGCGTACGGCTCGCGCAGACCCTTGTGGTGCGGGTGGCGGTAGTGGTCCAGGATGATCTCCTGGTACATCGATTCCAGCTGCATCTCCTGCTCCTCCTACGGCTTTCAGACTCCGAAGAACCGCTTGACCTCGTCCAGGCCCTCCACGAGGGCGTCGACCTCGGCCGGCGTGGAGTACAGATAGAACGACGCTCGCGTGGTCGCGGGAATTCCGAACCGCACGCACACCGGACGCGCGCAGTGGTGGCCGACGCGCACCGCGATGCCGTGCTCGTCGAGGACCTGGCCCACGTCGTGCGGGTGGATGTCGCCGAGCGTGAACGAGATGGCCGCGCCGCGGTCCTCGTTGGTGGCCGGGCCGATGATCCGCAGACCCTCGACCTCCTGCAGCCGCTTGAGCGCGTACTCGGTGATCGCGTGCTCGTGCGCCGCGACGTTCTCCATGCCGATGCCGGTGAGGTAGTCCACGGCGGTGCCCAGCGCGATCACCTCGGCGATCGGCGGGGTGCCGGCCTCGTACTTGTGCGGCAGGCCCGCGTACGTGGACTTCTCCATGGTGACCGTCTGGATCATCTCGCCGCCGCCGAGGAAGGGCGGCAGCTCCTCCAGCAGGTCCCGGCGGCCCCACAGCACGCCGACGCCGGTCGGGCCGAGCATCTTGTGGCCGGTGAAGGCGACGAAGTCGGCGCCCAGGGCCTGCACGTCCAGCGGCAGGTGCGGGGCGGACTGCGAGGCGTCCAGGACCACCAGCGCGCCGACCTCGTGCGCGCGCTTGACGATGGTCTCGACCGGGTTGACCGTGCCCAGGATGTTGGAGATGTGGACCAGCGAGACCACCTTGGTGTGCTCGTTGATCAGTTCGTCCAGGTTCGACAGGTCCAGGCGGCCCTCGTCGGTGATCCCGAACCAGCGCAGCTTCGCGCCGAGCCGCTCGGCGGTCATCTGCCACGGCACGATGTTGGAGTGGTGCTCCATCTCCGAGATGACGATCTCGTCGCCGGGGCGGATGCCGTAGGGCTCGCCGGCCCAGCCGAGGACGTTGGCGACCAGGTTCAGCGCCTCGGAGGAGTTCTTGGTGAACACGACCTCTTCGCGCGGGGCGTTGATGAACGCGGCCACCTTGTCGCGGGCGCCCTCGTACAGCGCCGTGGCCTCCTCGGCCAGCACGTGGATGCCGCGGTGCACGTTGGCGTTGTGCAGCGAGTAGTACTCGACGATGGTGTCGATCACCTGCTGCGGCGACTGCGAGGTCGCCGCGTTGTCCAGGTACACCAGCGGCTTGTCGCCGTGCACCAGGCGCTGCAGGATCGGGAAGTCCTTGCGGATGGCATCCGTGTCAAGGAACTGAGGGGTAATGCCCATGAGGATCAGGCTCCAGCCTTGGCGTAGCTTTCGTAGCCCTCAGATTCCAGCTTGTCGGCCAGCTCCGGGCCACCCGATTCCACGATGCGGCCGTCGGAGAAGACGTGGACGAAGTCCGGCTTGATGTAGCGCAGGATCCGCGTGTAGTGCGTGATCAGCAGCGTGCCGACCTCGCCGGACTCGCGAACCCGGTTCACGCCCTCCGAGACGGTCTTCAGCGCGTCCACGTCCAGGCCGGAGTCGGTCTCGTCGAGGATCGCGATCTTCGGCTTGAGGAGCTCCATCTGCAGGATCTCGTGGCGCTTCTTCTCACCGCCCGAGAAGCCCTCGTTGACGTTGCGCTCGGCCATCGCCTTGTCCATCTGGATGGCTTCCATGGCGCCGTTGACTTCCTTGACCCAGGTGCGCAGCTTCGGGGCCTCACCGCGGATCGCGGTGGCCGCGGTGCGCAGGAAGTTGGAGACCGTGACGCCGGGGATCTCCACCGGGTACTGCATGGCCAGGAACATGCCGGCGCGGGCGCGCTCGTCCACGGTCATCGCCAGCACGTCCTCGCCGTCCAGGGTGACGGTGCCGGAGGTGATGGTGTACTTCGGGTGCCCGGCGATCGAGTAGGCCAGGGTGGACTTGCCCGAGCCGTTGGGGCCCATGATGGCGTGCGTCTCGCCCTGCTTGACCGTCAGGTTCACCCCGCGCAGGATCTCGCGCGGGCCGTTCTCGCCCTCGACGGTGACGTGCAGGTCCTTGATTTCCAGGGTCGCCATGTCTGTTACGCCTCCTTCACGGCGACGTACAGATCATCGCCTTCGATCTTCACGGGGTACACCGGCACCGGCTCGGTGGCCGGCAGGCTGGAGGGCTTGCCGGTCTTCAGGTCGAACATCGAGCCGTGCAGCCAGCACTCGATCTCACAGTCCACGACCTCGCCCTCGGACAGGGCGACGTTCGCGTGCGAGCACACGTCGTGGATCGCGTAGAACTCGCCCTCGTGCTGCACCACGGCCACCGGGGTGTCGCCGGCCACGACCGCCTTGGGCTGGTCCGGGGTCACCTCCGAGACGCCGCAGACGCGGATCCAGGTCTGGGTGTCGGTCATGCGACGGCTCCAGCGAGCTCTTCCTCCACCTTGGTCATCAGCCGCTCCTGGACGTCCGGGATGCCGATGCGGCCGATCACGTCGGCGAAGAAGCCGCGGACCACCAGACGGCGGGCCTCGTCCTCGCGGATGCCGCGGGCCTGCAGGTAGAACAGCTGCTCGTCGTCGAAGCGGCCGGTCGCGCTGGCGTGCCCGGCGCCGACGATCTCGCCGGTTTCAATCTCCAGGTTCGGCACCGAGTCCGCCCGCGCCCCGTCGGTCAGGACCAGGTTGCGGTTCAGCTCGTAGGTGTCGGTCTGCTCGGCCTCGGCGCGGATCAGGACGTCGCCGACCCAGACCGTGTGCGCGTCCTGGCCCTGCAGCGCGCCCTTGTAGGTCACGCGCGACTTGCAGTGCGTGGCGCTGTGGTCGACCAGCAGGCGGGACTCCAGGTGCTGGCCGGCGTCGGCGAAGTACACGCCGAGCAGTTCGGCGTCGCCGCCGGGCGCGGTGTACACCACCTGCGGCGTGATCCGGACCAGGTCGCCGCCGAAGATGACGTTGATCGACTGGAAGCGCGCGTCGCGGCCCAGCTGGGACTGCTGCTGCGACAGGTGCACGGCGTCGTCGGCCCAGTCCTGCAGCGCGATGACGGTCAGGTCTGCGCTGTCGCCGACCAGGAACTGCACGTTCTCCGAGTACGTGGCGCTGCCCTGGTAGTCCAAGACCACGACGGCCTTCGCGAACGGCTTCACGTCCACCAGGACGTTCCCGAACACGGTCCCGCCGCTGCCGGTCAGCGTCACCCGCACCGGCTCGGAGACCTCAGCCTCCTGCGGGACGGTGATGACGGTGGCCTCGGTGAACCCGGCCCACGCCAGCGCCGAGGTGCGGTCCACCGGCGTGCCGGCCTTGCCCAGCCGGGCGTCGTCCCGGCCGACGGTCTCCACCGAGACCGGCTCGGGGGCGGCGACCTCGACGGCCACCTTGCCGTCGGCGGCCGGCGACTCGTGCAGCCCGCGCAGGCGTTTGAGCGGCGTGAAACGCCAGTCCTCCTCGCGGCCGGTCAGCACCGGGAAGTCCGCGGGGTCGAAGGACTTGTGGCGCTCGATGCGCGCGTCGGTCGGCTGGCTCACCGCACGGCCGGTGCCCGGCCCGGCCAGGCGGTTGCCCGCGCCGGGCTCGTTCACGGTGACGGCGGCGGCCGTGACGGCGCCCACCTGGTTCTGCGGATCAGACATCGATGTCCCGTACTCGTGACTAGTGGTTCGGTTCGTAAGGGGTCTGTGCCGGCTCTGGGCGGCGTCAGCCGACCGAGCCCTCCATCTGCAGCTCGATCAGCCGGTTGAGCTCCAGCGCGTACTCCATCGGCAGCTCGCGGGCGATCGGCTCGACGAAGCCGCGCACGATCATCGCCATCGCCTCGTCCTCGGTCATGCCGCGGCTCATCAGGTAGAACAGCTGGTCCTCGCTGACCTTGGAGACGGTCGCCTCGTGGCCCATGGACACGTCGTCCTCGCGGACGTCCACGTAGGGGTAGGTGTCCGAGCGGGAGATGGTGTCGACCAGCAGCGCGTCGCACTTCACGGTGGACTTGCTGTGGTGCGCGCCCTCCTGCACCTGGACCAGGCCGCGGTAGGAGGTGCGGCCGCCGCCGCGGGCCACCGACTTGGAGATGATCGTCGAGGAGGTGTGGGGAGCCGCGTGCACCATCTTGGCGCCGGCGTCCTGGTGCTGGCCTTCGCCGGCGAAGGCGACGGACAGCGTCTCGCCCTTGGCGTGCTCGCCGAGCAGCCACACGGCCGGGTACTTCATCGTGACCTTGGAGCCGATGTTGCCGTCGATCCACTCCATGGTGGCGCCGGCCTGGGCGGCGGCGCGCTTGGTCACCAGGTTGTAGACGTTGTTCGACCAGTTCTGGATGGTGGTGTAGCGCACGCGGGCGTTCTTCTTCACCACGATCTCCACGACCGCCGAGTGCAGCGAGTCCGAGGAGTAGATCGGCGCGGTGCAGCCCTCGACGTAGTGGACGTAGGAGTCCTCGTCGGCGATGATCAGCGTCCGCTCGAACTGGCCCATGTTCTCGGTGTTGATGCGGAAGTAGGCCTGCAGCGGGATCTGGACGTGCACGCCCTTGGGGACGTAGATGAAGGACCCGCCGGACCACACCGCGGTGTTCAGCGCGGAGAACTTGTTGTCGCCGGTGGGGATCACCGTCGCGAAGTGCTCCCGGAACAGCTCCGGGTACTCCTTCAGAGCGGTGTCGGTGTCCAGGAAGATGACACCCTGCTCCTCCAGCTCCTTGTTGATCTGGTGGTAGACGACCTCGGACTCGTACTGCGCCGCGACACCGGCGATCAGCCGCTGCTTCTCGGCCTCCGGGATGCCCAGCTTGTCGTAGGTGTTCTTGATGTCCGCCGGCAGGTCGTCCCAGGACTCGGCCTGCTTCTCGGTGGAGCGCACGAAGTACTTGATGTTGTCGAAGTCGATCCCGCCGAGGTCCGCGCCCCACACCGGCATCGGCTTCTTCTCGAACAGCCGCAGGCCCCGCAGCCGCATGTCGAGCATCCACTGCGGCTCGTTCTTCTTCGCGGAGATGTCGCGGACGACGTCCTCGTTCAGGCCGCGGCGCGCCGAGGATCCGGCGACGTCGGAGTCGGCCCAGCCGTACTCGTAGGTGCCAAGGCCTTCGAGCTGCTCATGCGAGGTGGTGGTCATAGCGCGTTCCCTCCGGAAACCTCGTTGCTCTTGCTGCTCCCGGTGGCTGTAGCGGTCATCGGGATAAAGGTGGTGCACACGCCGTCGCCGTGGGCGATGGTCGCGAGTCTTTGGACGTGGGTCCCCAGCAGCTCCGCGAAGGCCTCGGTCTCGGCCTCGCACAACTGCGGGAACTGCTCGGCGACATGGGCCACCGGGCAGTGGTGCTGGCACAGCTGCTCGCCGGCGGCTGGCGCCTTGCCGGTCTCGCGCAGTCCGGCGGCGTAGCCGTCCTCGGTGAGGAGCTTGGCCAGCAGCGCGGGACGCTCCTGCTCGGGCACGGAGTCCATCCGCTCCCGGAACCGGTCGGCCAGCTCCGCGACGCGCTTGCGCGCGAACGCCTCGACCGCCGCCGGCCCCGCACTGTCGGCGAGGAACTTCAGCGCGTCGACGGCCAGCTGGTCGTACGCCTGGTAGAAGACCCCGCGGCCGCGGTCGGTGAGCGCGAAGACCTTGGCCGGACGGCCCCGGCCCCGCTGCCCGTACGTCCGCTGCTGCCGCGCCTCGACCAGGTCCTCGGCGAGCAGCGCATCCAGGTGACGCCGCACACCGGCGGGCGTCATCTTCAGCCGCTTGCCGAGATCCACCGCGGTCGAGGGGCCGTTGGCCAGGATGCTCCGCGCGACCCGGTTGCGCGTGCCGACGTGCACGTCGGAGGTGTCGTCGGCGGACGACGACGTACTCACGATCGGGCTCGGCACACTTTCCACAACACCAGTGTGCCTTTATTCGTTCCCCGGCACCAAGTAAGGGAGACCTAATAAGTCACGGGGATGTGACGTAATTCACGCCGCCCCGCGCGCCGCCTGCATCCCGGTGATCCCCGCGATCATCCGCGCCATCAGAAGCGCGCCCAGCCCCAGGCACGACGCGCTGACGACGGTCCCGTCCAGGAAGAATCCGGCCTGCTGGGTCACCACGATAGACCCGTCCGCCGCCGTGCCGTGCACGGTGAAGGTGCGGTAACCGGTCAGCCAGGCCAGGCTCCAACAGGTCCACCACCCGGCGGCCACCCGGGCGACGCCGGCCCGCCCGCCCGGCTCGGCGCCGGAGGCCCTCCAGACGTCCCGCATGATCTGCACCGGGAACCAGAAGTTGACCACCGGGGTGAACCAGGCACCTATCGTCCACCCCTGCGCGCGGGTCTGCGGACCCCACAACCCGGCATTCTTGCGGACCCGGAAGAACCAGACGAGGAACACCGGCGCGATCCCCACGAAGAGCAGCAGGTTCACCGCGATCAGCGCAGCCGCCGGCCCACCGGCCAGGGTGACCACGAACTGCGCCGCCTCCCCCACCGCCAAGACCGAGAGCAGGACGGTCAGGGCTTTGCCGAGACCCGCGACCGCCGACAGCCGCGGAACGGGCGCGGCGTAGCCGGGATGCGCGGCGGACGGCATGAGCCGCTCGCCGCACCGGTAGCAGTCGACCGCGCCTGGCTCGGCGGGCTTTGCGCAGGTCGGGCAGTCCATGGGCTTGGTGACTCCGCAGCTGGGCACTGATAAGGGCGCTGAATCTTAGAGCCGCGCAGAACTGCTTGTCGACGCATATCCCGGCTTGGAGTCCGACGAGTCGTCGACGTTCCACATCCACAGGTTGCCGTCGCCGCACGACCGTGACGATGTCCAGCACCGCGCCCTGCTCGCCGGGCACATCAGGCCCGGGCAGCATGTCCACAACGATCCCGGAGTGTCCGGGCAGCCGCGGTACACCCGGTGAAGCTCTGCCCGCGATACCGCTCCGACCACGGACCGACGGGGAACCCCAGGGCTACGGGACCTTTCCCATCTCCCGCCGCCGCGCGGCCACTTCGGCGACGTACGCCTCCCACACCTCGAAGAAGTCCTCCGCCGACGGGACGCCGTCCAAGGTCGCGAACGTCCCGACCCAGTCGCGGTCCAACCGCGCTGTCGTACGGCCCTCGGCCGTGCGCAGCCAGACGCTGGCCGACTCGCTGCTTTGACCGTCGAAGACGAAGTTGAACTGATACAGACGCTGCGAGCAGAGCCTCGAACCCGCCACGAGGTCGGGCACCGCCTCAGGATTGCGGCGCAGCTCCCACACGATGCCCGTCGGCGACGTGTGGATCTCCGGAGCGGCGCGCCCGTCGAGCCTGCGCAGTGGATGGCCGACGGGAAGCGCCGACGGGTCGGCCGGGTCCGGCCGGTCGAACCAGATGCCCTGCGCGATGACTTCGACGAACTCGCCGTGGAACACGAACAAGTAGTGCCGATACGTCTCCAACAGCGGCGTCCGATAGTGCGCGACCTCGTACTCATGGCGTTCGAGCAGCCACGGCGAATCGGAGATCTCGTATACCCAATCGCCCCGCCTATACGGGGCTGCCCCCGGGTACGGCATGTGCTCTCCGCGACACACCCGCGCCGCGTCCAAGCCCCTCGAATGTCACCCGGCCCTGGCCGACGTCCTCGCCGTACGGCAAAGGGAAGTAGAGCGCGTCGCAAGCCTCGTTCCTACCGCTTCGCATCGCTCCGAAGCCGACATACTCCAGGCGTGGCCTGTCCACCCGATCCGCCTGAAGCGGCACGACCAAGGCATGTGCGAGAGGAGGCATGCACGCACGCTACGCAAGCCTCCGCCGCGCTCACACTTCATCTATCCGCTATATCGACTCCGCGTGCCCCACCAGCGCCGCCGCCCCGATCAGCCCGGCATCGCCGCCGAGCGCCGCCGGGTGCACCGTCACATCCCGTGTGAACGACAGCCGCGCGTACTCCTTCAGGTGCTCGCGCAGCGGGCCGAACAGCAACTCCCCCGACTTCGCCACGCCGCCGCCGATCACCGCGGCCTCGATGTCCACCAGGGCCGCGGTGCCGGCGATCGCCGCCGCGAGCGCCCTGGCCGAGCGGTCGAACGAGGCCAGCGCGATCGGGTCGCCGGCCACCGCCGACGCCGCCACCTCCGCGGCCGTCGCCTCGGTCGCGGGGCCGCCGCCGGGGCGCTGCCAGCCTTCGCGGACCGCGCGCGCGGCGATGGCCGTGCCGCTGGAGATGATCTCCACGCAGCCGCGGGCGCCGCAGGGGCAGGGCGGGCCGTCGAGCTCCACGCACATGTGCCCGATGTGCCCGGCGTTGCCGCTGGGGCCGGGGCGCAGGCGGCCGCCGAGGATCAGACCGCCGCCGACGCCGGTGGAGACCACCATGCACAGCACGTTCTCGCGGCCCTTCGCGGCGCCGCGCCAGTGCTCGCCGGCGGCCATCGCGACGCCGTCGCCGGCCAGCGTCACCGGCCGGCCGGTGACATCGGCGACCCGCTCGACCAGCGGGAAGTCGCGCCAGGCGGGGATGTTCACCGGGCTGATGGTGCCCTTGGAGGCGTCGATGGGCCCGGCGCTGCCGATGCCCACGGCCGTCACCTGCTCCCAGCGGGGGTCCGCGGTCAGGGCCGCGAGCAGGTCCTGGACCGCCGACACCGGTTCGACGGCCGGCGTCGGCCGCTCGTGCCGGGCCAGGAGCTCGCCCTCGGCATCGACCAACCCCGCCGCGATCTTGGTGCCGCCGATGTCGATGGCCGCGTACACACTTCCTCCGGGTGCTCTTGTGAACGTTCTCAACGAACGGGCGAAACCGCCGAGCCGGGGGCTCAGGATCCCCGGCTCGGCGGCGGTTTGCGAGACTGCGTCCGGCCTGTGGACCGAACGGCTAGCCGAGCGCCAGTTCGTCGATGGCGGCCAGTTCCTCGGCGGTGAACTCCGGCCCGGACACCGCGGCCACGTTCTCCTCCAGCTGCGCCACCGACGAGGCGCCGATCAGCGCCGAGGTCATCCGCGGGTCGCGGACCACCCACTGCGTGGCCATCTGCGCCAGCGACTGCCCGCGCTTGCCGGCCAGCTCGTTGAGCCCGCGCAGCTTGGCCAGCACCTCGGGCGTGAGGTTGTCCTTGGACAGGAACCGGCCGACCGAGGCCCGCGAGCCGGCCGGGATGTTCCCGTCCAGGTACCGCGAGGTCAGCAGCCCCTGCTGCAGCGGGCTGAAGGCGATGCAGCCCATGCCGGTCTCGGCGGTGGCGTCCAGCAGCGAGTCCTCCTCGATCCAGCGGTTCAGGATCGAGTACGAAGGCTGGTGGATCAGCGCCCGCACACCCATGTCGCGCAGCAGCGCCGCGGCCTCGCGCGTCTGCTCGGAGTTGTAGGAGGAGATGCCGACGTACAGCGCCTTGCCCTGCTGCACGGCCGAAGCCAGCGCACCCATCGTCTCCTCCAGCGGAGTCTCCGGGTCGAAGCGGTGCGAGTAGAAGATGTCGACGTAGTCCAGGCCCATCCGGGCCAGCGACTGGTCCAGGGAGGCCAGCAGGTACTTGCGCGAGCCCCACTCGCCGTACGGCCCGGGCCACATGTCGTACCCGGCCTTGGTGGAGATCACCAGCTCGTCCCGGTAGGGCCGGAAGTCCTGGGCGAACACGTGCCCGAAGTTGATCTCGGCCGAGCCGTAGGGCGGCCCGTAGTTGTTCGCCAGGTCGAAGTGCGTGACCCCGAGGTCGAAGGCCCGCCGCAGCACCGCGCGCTGGTCCTCCAGCGGCTTGCCGTCCCCGAAGTTGTGCCACAGCCCGAGCGAGACCAGCGGCAGCTTCAGCCCGCTCAGACCGCTGCGCCGATAAGGCATGCGGTCGTCGTAGCGCCCCGGATCGGCAGAGTAGGTGGGAAGGACGTTCATCGGGTTCAGGCCTCCGAACCGGTCGTGCGAGTGAAGCGGAGTGTGACGAGCTGGAACGGCCGCAGACTCAGGCGGAGTCCATCGTTGTCCGAGACCACGGTCACACCTTCTCGGGTGATCGGCCGCTCTAGCAAATCGCAGATCTCAAAGCCCGAGAAACCGAAGTTCGGGGTGACGCGCGCCGAGGCCCGGCCGCCGTGCGACTCATAGACGCGCAGGATCACGTCGCCGCTGCGGTCGTCCGCGAGCTTGACGGCGGAGGCGGTGACGGCGTCGTTGTCGATGGTGAACAGGGGCTCGACCGCCGAGGTCCCGCCCATCCGCTCGGCCGGCAGGTTGACCGAGTACCCCTCGCGCACCGCGTCGCCGATCCCGGCGCCGGGCACCAGCGCGTGCTGGAAGTGGTGCACACCCTGGTCGGTCTCGGGGTCCGGGAACCGCGGCGCGCGCAGCAGCGAGATCCGCGCGGTCGTGGTGGTGCCGCCGTCCTCGCGGACCGTCCGGGTCACGTCGTGGCCGTAGGTCGAGCCGCTGACCAGCGCCACGCCCCAGCCCGGCTCCTCGAAGTGCACGAACCGGTGGTTGCAGGCCTCGAACTTCGCGGCCTCCCACGAGGTGTTCGTGTGCGTCGGCCGGAAGATGTGGCCGAACTGGGTCTCCGAGGCGTAGCGGTCGGCGTGGATGTCCAGCGGGAACGCGAGCTTCAGGAACTTCTCGGTCTCGTGCCAGTCGACCGTCGTGGTGATCTCCAGGCGCTTGGCCCCGGTCCGCAGGGTCAGGCGCTGCGCGACCTTGGACGCGCCGAACGAGCGGTACACCGAGACCCGGATCTGCCCGGGCGCGGAGTCGCTCTCGACCTCGATCTTGTCGACGTCGGTCAGGTCGGTCACGGTGTTGCGGTAGAACTCGTCGACGTCCCAGGCGTCCCACATGTTCGGGAAGTCCGGGTGGATCTGAAGCAGGTTGGCCGCGGCGCCGGCCGGGACCGTCTCGCGGCCGGCCTCGATGTCGAACGCCGACACCACCAGGCCGCGGTCGTCGATCTCGACCCGCAGCAGCCCGTTGTCCAGGACGTGGCCGCCGCCGGCCCGCTCGGTGACCGAGGTCTGCCCCGGGCCCGAGTCGGCCACGCGCGCACCGCCGGCCGGCACCCCCTCCCGCGTGTGGGGCGTCGCGTTGAAGACGACCCGGTCCGCGTGGTCGGCGACCTCGTCGCCGGACATCGAGCCCTGGGCCTCCAGGACCAGCCCCGTCAACTCCGCGCCGAGCTCGGCGTAGGTCTTCTCGGCCTCGCGGTGCACCCACGCGATCGAGGATCCCGGCAGGATGTCATGGAACTGGTGCAACAGCACCGTCTTCCAGATCCGGTCCAACGCGGCGTACGGGTACTCGAACGCGTTCCGCACCGCGGCCGTGGCGGCCCACAGCTCAGCCTCGCGCAGCAAGTGCTCGCTGCGCCGGTTCCCCTGCTTGGTCCCCGCCTGGCTGGTCAGCGTGGCCCGGTGCAGCTCCAGGTACAGCTCCCCCACCCACACCGGCGGGTTCTGATACTCGGCCTCGGCCTTGGCGAAGAAGTCCGCGGGCTTCTCCCACGCGACCTTCGCCGAGCCCTCCAGGTCCTTCATCCGCCGCGCCTTGGCGACCATCTCGCGCGTGGTCCCGCCGCCGCCGTCACCCCAGCCGGTGGGGGCCAGCGACACCGAGGCGCGGCCCTTGTCCTTGAAGTTGCGGGCGGCGTGCGCGATCTCGCTGCCCTTCATCGAGCAGTTGTAGGTGTCGATCGGCGGGAAGTGCGTGAAGATCCGGGTGCCGTCGATGCCCTCCCACAGGAAGGTGTGGTGCGGGAACTTGTTGACCTGGCTCCAGCTGATCTTCTGAGTCAGTAGCCACTTGCTGCCGGCCGCCTTGATGATCTGCGGCAGGCCCCCGGCGAAGCCGAAGGTGTCCGGCAGCCAGGCCTCGTCGTTCTCGACGCCGAACTCGTCCAGGAAGAAGCGCTTGCCGTGCACGAACTGGCGGGCCATCGCCTCCGAGCCGGGCATGTTCGTGTCCGACTCCACCCACATGCCGCCGGCCGGGACGAAGCGGCCCTCGGCGACGGCCTTCTTGACCTTCTCGTAGACCTCGGGGCGGTGGGTCTTGATGAAGTCGTACTGCGCGGCCTGGGACATCGTGTAGATGAACTCGGGCTCGGAGTCCAGCAGGTTGGTCATGTTCGCCGTGGTGCGCGCGACCTTGCGCACCGTCTCGCGCAGCGGCCACAGCCAGGCCGAGTCGATGTGCGCGTGGCCGATGGCGGAGATCTTGTGCGCCGAGGGCACGGCCGGCTTGGCCAGCACCTCGGCCAGGCACTCCCGGGCCGCGGCGGCGGTGGCGTTCACGTTCTGCAGGTCGACGGCGTCCAGCGCCTTCTCCACCGCGCGCACGATGTCATAACGGCGCGCCGAGTCCTCGGGCAGCTCGGCCATGAGCTCGCCGAGGACCTCCAGGTCGGCGACCAGGTTCCAGACCGTCTCGTCGAAGACCGCCAGCTCCAGCTTCTCCAGCCGGTACTGCGGCTCGTCGCCGGCCGTCTCCTTGTCGCCGAGCAGCGTCGGCAGGAAGGGGTGGTAGTCCAGGATCACCGGGTTCGAGGCCGCCTCGACGTGCAGCAGCACGTCCTCGCCGCCCTCGGCGCGGTCGGCCACGCGCACCCACTGGTTGCGCGGGTTCAGGCCCTTCACCGGCGAGCCGTCCGGCCGGTAGACCAGGCCCTCGCACTGGAAGCCGGGCATGTTCTTGTCGAACCCGAGGTCGATGATCGCCTCGACGGTCTTGCCCGCCCACCGCTCGGGCACCGTCCCGGCGACCGTCAGCCAGCTGGTGCCCCACGGCGCGCCCCACCGGTCGCCGACCGCGACCGGCTCGCGCGGCGCGGCCAAGCCTTCGGCGACCGGCACCGGCTCGCCGGGCGCGACCCAGATCGAACCCGTCAACGGCACCGACTCCGGGTAGATCGCCGGAGTGATGCGCTCCTCCAGGACGCGCTTCAGGCGGTGTTCCACCAAGGACCGGTTATCGTGCATCGCTTTAGCTCCCAACGTCCTCGACGGCCAGCACCTCGGTGATGCCGCGCGCAGTCAAGTGATTCTTATCCCCAGCGAGCCCGGCGAGTACAGCTGTCGGCCGGGCACCTTCTTCCAACAGACGCATGAAGGCTTCGTAGAAACGGCCGCCGGGGGCGCACGTGGCGCGCGCCGTGACCTCTTCGGGCAGGTCCAGGACCAGGCCGACGCTCCGCGCCGCGGGCGGCGCCCAGGTCTCGCGGACCTCGCCGACGATCTTGGCCAGCTCCAGTCCGGCCGGCTTGGCCTCGCGGGCGGTGGTCAACAGCCCGAGGCTGTACTCCAGCTCGGGGAAGTCGGCCAGGTCCTTGCTCACGTCGTGCGAGCACCACCAGGTGACGCCCCACAGGTCCGGGCAGTCGAGCGCGTTAGCGACGGTCGCGCGGGTGAAGTCGGCCGCCTTGTCCGCCGGGATGTGCGGCTGCGGCGCGCCGACCTCCTGCAGCCACACCGGCCGGTGCGGCTCGGCGGACCAGGCCTTGGACAGCTCGATCATGTATTCGGCGTGGTGCGCCACGGCCGCCGAGTCCGTGCCGTAGCGCTGCTGCGTGCCGTTGAAGACCCAGGAGTGGATCGCGGTCGCGGCGCCGTACCGGGCGGCGTGCGCCGGGGTGAAGGGATGGTCGTCGAGGTACCAGGCGGCGTCGTACGAGCAGTGCAGGTGGAACTTGCCCGGCGCGCCCTGCTCGCAGGCCTCGAGCAGCCGGTCCAGCCACGCCGCCGCCTGCGCGGAGGTGATGCGGTCCGGGTCCGGGTGCGGGTCGCCGGAGAACTGGTTGGTCTCGTTGCCGAGGGTCATCCCGATGAAGTTGGGCCGGTCGGCCAGCGCCGCGGCCAGCGTGCGCAGGTACTCGGCCTCCCCGGCGACCACGTCGGGGTCGGTGAACATGTTCCGGCGGTGCCAGGTGCTGACCCAGGCCGGCTGGAAGTCGAAGCTGGACAGGTGGCCCTGCAGTCCGTCGACGTTGACGTCCAGGCCGCGCTCGCCGGCGGCGTCGGCCAGCGCCACCAGCTGCTCGACGGCGCGCGGGCGGATCAGGGTGCGGTTGGGCTGGAACACCGGCCACAGCGGGAAGACCCGCACGTGGTCCAGGCCGAGCGCGGCGATCGAGTCCAGATCGGCGCGCACGGAGTCCAGGTCGAAGTCGAGCCAGTGGTGGAACCAGCCGGCGCTGGGGGTGTAGTTGACGCCGAAGCGGGGGGTGCGCGGTGTGGGCCGCGCCGGGAGCGGCTGCGTCGTCGCGGCCTGGGCCGTCGGAGCCTGCGTCGTCGGGGCCTGCGTCGTCGGGGCCTGCGTCGTCGTGGGCTGCGTCGTCGTGGGCTGCGTGGCGGCCAGCGGTGCTGCGGTCATGGCGGGGGTGGGCTTCCCTCGTGTGTGTTCGGGTGGATCTGGTGCCGGGTGGCGCGGGCGCGGATCAGCCCTTGATGGCGCCCTCGGCGACGCCTCGGAAGAAGTACCGTTGCAGGATCAGGAACAGCGCGAGGATCGGCAGCAGCGCCATCATGGTTCCGGCCGCGATGGTGCGCGGGTCGTGCGACCACTGGCCGTTCAGGTAGGACAGGCCGACGGTGAGCGTGAGCTTGTTCGGGCTCTGCAGCACCAGCAGCGGCCACAGGAAGTCGTCCCAGGCGCCGATGAAGGCGAAGATCGAGATCACGCTCAGCGTGCCCTTAACCGACGGCAGGCCGACGTAGCGCATCCGCTGCAGGACATTGGCGCCGTCGATAATCGCGGCCTCCTCCACCTCCTTGGGCAGCGCCATGAACGCGTTGCGCATGAGCAGCACGTTGGTCATGGCGATCATGTCCGGCAGACAGACCCCGAGGATCGAGTCGCCCAGGCCCATGCTGGTGATCATCTGGAACTTGGAGATGATCGTCACCTCGGCCGGCAGGATCAGCGTCGCGACGAACACCCCGAGCAGCAGCTTGCGGCCCTTGAACTTCAGCCTGGCCAGCACGTAGCCGGCCAGCGTGGCGCCGATGACGTTGCCGGTGACGTTGATGACGGCCACGGTCAGCGAGTTCAGCGCGAAGTGCCACACCGGGATGGTGTTCTGCACCTCGCCGTAGTTGCCGAGCGTGGGATGGTGCGGCAGCAGCTGGATGTTCTGGGTGTAGACGTCCTCGGCCTTGCTCTTCAGCGAGGTCGACAGCTCCCACAGCATCGGGCCGATCGAGATCAGCAGCACGACGATCAGCGCGGCGTAGCGCAGGACCAGCCCGTGCGGCGTCGGCGCGTCGAAGATGGGCGAGCGCCCCTTGCGGTCCGGATGCCGGACCGCGGTACCGCGGCGCGCCGGCCGCTTCCCGCGCGTCTTCGACTCGCGGCTGTCCTCGGCGGTGGTCGCGGTCACGACTCCTCCTGGCTGTTCTTGTTCAGGCGGGTCAGGAACAACAGCGGGATGGCGGTGAGGAAGAACAGGAACACGCTGATCGCGCTGGCGTACCCGAGGCGGCCGTCGCTGCCGGAGGCCGCCTGCTGCACCAGCATCACGATCGACACGTCCTGGCCCCCGACGCCGCCGGTCGCGCCGCCGAGGATGTACAGCTCGCTGAACACCCGCATGGCGTTCACCGCGATCAGCACCGAGATCAGGATCATGGTGCCGCGCACCCCGGGAACGGTGACGCTCCAGAACCGGCGCACCGACCCGGCGCCGTCCACGGCGGCGGCCTCATGCAGCTCCCGCCGCACGCTGCCCAGCGCGGACATGTACAGGAGCATGTAGTAGCCCAGGCCCTTCCACACCGTCAGCGCGATGGCACTGAGCAGCAGCAGCCACCGGTCGGTGAGGAACGGGACCGTCTTGTGGACGACGCCCATGGTCTGCAGCAGGTTGTTGAACAGACCGCGGTCGTCGAGCATCCACTTCCAGATCAGGGCCACGGTCACCGCCGAAGCGATGACCGGGAAGTAGAAAGCGGTCCGGAAGAAGGCGATGCCGCGGATGTTCCGCTGCACCAGCATGGCCAGCAGCAGCGGAAGCAGCGTGAGCAGCGGGACGCAGATCACCATGAAGACGATGGTGTTGATCACCGCGTCCCGGATGTGCGGGTCATGCCACAGAAGCCAGTAGTTCTTCAGACCGATGAAGTGCCCACCGGTGAGCTGGTGCACGTTCGTGAACGACAACGTGACGGTGTTGATCGCCGGCCACACGCTGAACAGCGCGAGCCATACCAGCGCCGGCAGCATCAGCAGCCATGGGGTGTAGAACCGGTGGGACCTCATCGGTTTCCTCTAACTCCTATTACTCCTACTCAGGCCTGGGGACACACATCACTGCGTGAGCAGCGCGTTCGCCTGGTTGACGGTGTTGTCCAGGGCCTGCTTGGAGGTCTCCTTGCCGGTCATCGCCTTGGCGATCTCCTGGTTCAGGATCGTGTTCATCGCGTCGGTCCAGATCGGCGGGGTGAAGTTCACCGCGGTCTGCATGTCCTTGTACGCGATCACCGCGGCGTCGCCCTGCGAGGTGCCGTCGCTCTTGCTGTACTGCGGGTCGTTCGCCGAGGCGGCCGAGCCCGGCAGGAAGCCCGGGGCCAGCTTGATGAACGCGGTCTGGTTCTCGTTGTTCGTCACGAACTCGGCGAAGGCCAGCGCCAGCGGCAGGTTCTTGCTCTTGCTGGCGACCGACAGGCCCTGCACGTACAGCGGCGCGGTGTCCAGCGCCGGGGACGGGACCACGTTCGGGGCCAGGGTCGGGTTGTCCTGCTGGAGGCTGGTGATCAGGTTGCCGCCGCCGGTGGTCCAGGCCACCTGCTGCTTGCTGAACAGCGTGGAGTTGCCCTCGTAGCTGTTGTCCAGCACGTTCGAGGGGAGGTACCCGGCCTTGTAGGCGGCGGTGTACTTGTCCAGCATCGCCTCGGCCGGCGCGGTGTTGAAGGCGAACTTCGTGCCGTCGTCGGACAGCAGCTTGGTGCCGGTGTTCGCGATGTCCGACAGGCCCGGGGCGCGGGACATCAGGTAGTCCTTGCCGCCGGACTTGTCGTGCATGGTCTTGGCCTGGGCGACCAGGTCGTCGAAGGTCTTCGGCGGGTTGGACGCGTCCAGGCCGTCCTTGGCCATCATCGTCTTGTTCCAGTAGCTCACGTCGGTGCCGAGGTACCAGGGGAAGCCGAAGTCCTGGGAGCCGCCGGAGATGTCCTGGTAGTTGTACGCGCTCAGGCCGCTCTTGACGTAGTCCGTCGTCAGGCTCGCGTCGTTCTGCTTCAGGTCCAGCAGGTTGCCGGTCTTGGCCACGGCGTGCGCGATGTCCGGCGGCAGGTTGATCACGTCGGGCAGGCTGCCGGTGGAGACCTGGCTGGCCACCTTGGTCGGGTAGCCGTCGCCGGGCTGGTCGATCCAGTTGATGTCCGTGCCCGGGTGCGCGGCCTTGAAGTCGGCGATCAGCTTGGTGAAGTACGGCGTGAACTTGTCGTTCTTCAGCGACCAGGTCTGGAAGGTGATCGAGCCGGACAGCGCCGCGGTCGTGGAGACCGTCTTGTTCGCGTCCGTGGAGGAGGACTTGCTCCCGACGCCGCAGCCCGCCAGCAGCGTCGCGGTGACGGCTATGGCGGATACCGCTGTGATCCTGCGCATGGTCATGACTCCCGGCTTTCCGTGTGAGGGGGTTCGTGGTGGAGGTGCGTTCGGGGAGTGCTCTCTCGTTCACGAGAGTTTTACTAAACCGCTCTAGTGAAATGGGACTATGCTCTGCGTCATCCGGGGTGTCAAGGGGCGAGACGACCCCCACCGGGGAAGGGATACCGATTCGTGACCAGGCCCACGATCGACGACATCGCCCGCAGTGCCGGGGTGTCCAAGAGCGCCGTGTCGTTCGCGCTGAACGACCGCCCTGGCGTAAGCCCCGCCACCCGGGAGCGGATCCTGCGCGTCGCCTCGGAGATGAACTGGCGGCCACACAAGGCGGCGCGCGCTCTGGGCGGCGCCCGCGCCGACGCCGTCGGCCTGGTGGTCGCGCGCCCGGCGCAGACCATCGGCGCCGAGCCGTTCTTCGGCCTGCTGCTGGCCGGTCTGCAGGCCGGGCTCTCGGCCCGCTCGGTGGCCCTGCACCTGATGATCGTCGAGGACACCGCGGCCGAGATCGAGGTCTACCGGCGCTGGACCTCCGAGCGGCATGTGGACGGCTTCGTCCTGGTCGACCTGCAGCACCGGGACAAGCGCGTGCCGGTCCTGGAGGGCCTGGGCGTCCCGGCGGTGGTGATCGGCGGGCCGGGCGGGCACGGCACGCTGCCCAGCGTCTGGGCCGACGACCGCGAGGCGATGCTGTCGCTGGTGGACTACCTGGCCGCGCTCGGCCACTGCCGGATCGCGCACGTCGCCGGCGACGAGGCCTTCCACCACACCCGGCGCCGCATCCGGGCGCTGAAGGACGCGGCCCGTCGCCTGCACCTGGTGGACGCGGTCTCGGTCCCCACCGACTTCAGCGACGCCCAGGGCGCCTCGGCCACCCGCGCGCTGCTGAGCAGCCCGAACCGGCCCAGCGCGCTGATCTTCGACTCGGACGTGATGGCGGTCGCCGGGCTCGCGGTGGCCGCGGAGATGGGGGTGGCGGTGCCGGCCGGGCTGTCGGTGGTCTCCTTCGAGGACTCGCTGCTCACCCGGATCGTGCACCCGGCGATCACCGCGCTGAGCCGCGACACCTTCGCCCTCGGCGGCCAGGTCGCGGCGATGCTGCTGGCCGCGATCGACGAGCCGGGATCGGGGCGCGACGTGCAGAGCGCCACGCCCCGGCTCACGGTGCGCGAGAGCACCCGCGCCCCTTACAGCGACCGCGGGGCATGAACCGGTTCAGCGAATCAGGTGAACCGGTTCAGTAACCGACCGTCACCTCCCACGAACAGCCCACCCCGCTTGCCCCGCCGCCCCGCCTGCACTGGCCTGGAGGGAGAACACGCGGATGGGAGGACGATCATGTTCGTCCGCAGCCTCTACATCACCACCGATCCGGCGGACGTCGGCCCGGCCCTGGACGTGATCGCCAAGTCGGTCCCCGGGATGATGGCCGAACAGCCCGGGTTCGACGGGATCGGCGTCTTCGCCGACCGGACCCTGGGCAAGATCCTCACCGGCTCCTGGTGGGAGACCGAGCAGGCGCTGAAGGACAGCGACGAGAACCTGCGCGACCGGCGCACCGAGATGCTGGCGCGGTTCGTCTCGACGATCACCACCATGAACCTGGAGGCGGCGGCCTTCACCCGGCCCGCCGCGGCGACCAGCGGCGGCTTCCGGCTCCAGCGGATGGCCTTCGCCCCGGACCACGCCGACCGCCTCGTCCAGGCCTTCAAGGAGGTCGGCCTGCCACGGTTGCAGGAGCTCGACGGCTTCCAGGGCGCCAGCCTGCTCCTGGAGCGGAACCTCGGCATGGCCGGGGTGAGCGTGATCTTCCAGGACATGGACGCGCTGGCGGCCTCGCGCGGCCCGCAGGCCGCGATCCGGAGGGCGGCGTTCGAGCAGATGAAGGAGGGTGTCCAGCTGATCGCCCTGGAGGAGTTCGAGGTCGTGGAGCTGGACCTGCCGACATCCAACCCGATCAAGCGGCCCGGCTACTGAGCCGGCTGCCGAACACCCTCCTGAGAGGGTGTGGCGCATATAACAGCAAGACCCGGCAGGGAGCACTACAGGTTGGCTTCGTAGAATCTCCGCTATGGGACAAGCAGCCGTAGAAGTGACCGGCCTGGTCAAGAGGTACGGCGCCAAGACCGCGGTGGACGGCCTGGACCTGCGCGTGC
This sequence comes from Catenulispora sp. GP43, assembly GCF_041260665.1. NCBI lineage: Bacteria > Bacillati > Actinomycetota > Actinomycetes > Catenulisporales > Catenulisporaceae > Catenulispora > Catenulispora sp. GP43. The sequence goes on from NZ_JBGCCT010000029.1 coordinate 56,827, forward strand.
AGACCGGGACCATCACCGCCGTGCTCGGCCCGAACGGGGCCGGCAAGACCTCGACCATCGAGTGCTGCGAGGGGTACCGCCGGCCCGACGGCGGCACCGTCCGCGTGCTCGGGCTGGACCCGGTCGCCCAGGGTGAGCAGCTGCGGCCGCGGATCGGCGTGATGCTGCAGTCCGGCGGCATCTACCCCAGCGTGCGCGCGGTGGAGATGCTCAAGCACACCGCCAAGCTCTACGCGAACCCCCTGGACACCGACGCGCTGATCGAGCGCCTGGGCCTGGGCTCGGCCGGCCGGACCACGTTCCGGCGGCTGTCCGGCGGGCAGCAGCAGCGGCTCTCGCTGGCGCTGGCCGTGGTCGGGCGGCCGGAGCTGGTGTTCCTGGACGAGCCCACCGCCGGCCTGGACGTGCAGGCCCGGCACGCCACCTGGGAGCTGATCGAGCAGCTGCGGGCCGACGGCGTCACCGTGGTGCTCACCACCCACCTGCTGGACGAGGCCGAGCGGCTGGCCGACACCGTGGCGATCGTCGACTCCGGCAAGGTGATCGCGCACGACACCCCGGCTGCCCTGGCGGCGGCCGACGGCACCGCCGAGACCGCGATCCGCTTCACCGCGCCGCCCGGCCTGGACCTGGCCGGGCTGCTGGCCACGCTGCCGGCCGGCCTGACCGCCGTCGAGCAGCCGCCGGGCGCCTACACGGTGGCCGGCGACATCACTCCGGACGCCCTGGCCAAGGTGACCGCGTGGTGTGCCGCCAAGGACGTGATGCCGCAGGGGCTGAGCGTGGGACGCCGTACCCTCGAAGATGCCTTCCTCGATCTCACCGGACGGGACCTCCGTTGACCACGACCGCCTCCGCCGACGACACCGCCGACACGGGCTCCGTGAACGCCGCCCGCCGCCCCGCGTCCCTGAGCTTCACCCCGAAGCCCGGCGCGGCCCCGGCCTCCCGCATGATCCTCGCGCAGGCCGCGCACGAGGTCCGCCTGATGCTCCGCAACCCCGAGCAGCTGCTGCTGACCATAGTGGTCCCGGCGCTGATGATGGTCCTGTTCTCCGGCGAGTCGCTGGTCGCCACCTCCGGCCCCGGCAAGCGCATCGACTTCTACGCCCCGGGCCTGTTCGGTGCCGCGGTGCTGTCCACGGCGTTCACCGGCCTGGCCATCGCCACCGGCTTCGAGCGCCGCTACGGCGTGCTCAAGCGCATGGGGGCCACGCCGCTGCCGCGCTGGGGCCTGATCGTGGCCAAGGCGCTGTGCGTGCTGTGCGTCGAGGTGATCCAGATCGCGCTGCTGTCGGCGATCGCCCTGGCGATGGGCTGGAAGCCGCACGGCGACCCGCTGGCCGTGGCCGTGCTGATCGTCCTGGCCACCGCCACCTTCGCGGGCCTGGCCATGCTCATGGCCGGCACGCTGCGCGCCGAGGCCACCCTGGGCCTGGCGAACTTCGTGTTCCTGCTGCTGCTGGCCGGCGGCGGCGTGATCATCCCGCTGTCCAAGTTCCCCTCGGGCGTGCGCCACGTACTGGACGCCCTCCCGATCAGCGCCCTCACCAACGGCCTGCGCGACGTGCTCCAGCACGGCGCCACGCTGCCCTGGGCGAACGTCGGTATCCTCGCCGCCTGGGCCGTCGCCGCGATCGCGGTGGCCGCCCGGACCTTCAAATGGGAGTAGCAGGACGATGACGCAGACCGCCGGGGACGCCCCGGCCAGCGAGCAGGCGGCGGCCCCGGCGGACGGGGCGAAGGTGCCCGCTCAGGCCGGGCCCACGCCCACCAGTGCGCGCCCCGCGGCCACCGGCCTCGTCTCCCGCATCCTCACCTGGCGCACCACCCCGGCGATCCTCACCTGGACCTGCTTCGCCGCCTTCGTCGCCAACATCGGCGTCATCGTCACCGGCGGCGCGGTCCGCCTCACCGACTCCGGCCTGGGCTGCCCGACCTGGCCCACCTGCACCGACGGCAGCCTGGTCCCGACCAGCCGGCTCGGCGCGTACGGCGTCGTGGAGTTCACCAACCGCATGCTCACCTTCGCGGTCTCGGTGGTCGTCGGCGCGGCGATCATCGCGTGCATGCGCTGGCACCCGCGCCGCGCGGTGCTGAACAAGCTGTCCTGGACGCTGTTCGTCGGCGTCGTGGTCCAGGCGGTCATCGGCGGCATCTCGGTGCGCACCCACCTGGCCCCGATCTGGGTCTCCCTGCACATGCTGGTGTCCATGGGCATGGTCGCGCTGTCGTACGTCCTGTGGGTCCGCAGCCGCGAGCCCAACGACGCCGCCCCCACCCCGACCGTCCAGCCGGTCCTGCGCACCCTCGGCTACGTCCTCACCGCCGGCGTCGGCGCGCTCCTGATCGCCGGCACGATCGTCACCGGCAGCGGTCCGCACTCCGGCGCCAAGGCCGGCGACCCGGGCCACAAGCGCTTCCCGCTCAGCCCGGCCAACGCCACCCAGCTGCACGCCGACCTGGTGTTCCTGGTCGTCGGCCTGACCGTGGCGCTGTGGTTCGCGCTGAAGGCCACCGGGGCCGCGCCCCGGATCCTGAACACGGTGCGCGACCTGTTCCTGCTGCTGATGGCGCAGGGCGTGATCGGCTACGTGCAGTACTTCACCCACCTGCCGGTCCTGCTGGTCGGGATCCACATGTTCGGCGCGGCCATCGTGTGGGCCGCGACGTGGCGGGTGCTGCTGGCGATGCGGGAGCGGAAGGCCTTCGCCGCGGCGGTCTGATACAAACACAGGCGTGCCCGGCCCGATGCTCGCGGGCCGGGCACGCTCATGCGGTGTCAGTGCTGGGTGTTGTCGATGTAGGGAACCAGACTCTGCTTCGCCTGCTGGGCCACCTGCGCCGGGACGGTCAACCCCCACTGCGCGTCCATCACCATTGCCACGAGCTGGTCGATCGAGAGCAGCGAGTCCTTGCGCGACGGGGTGACGGGGTGGAGCGGCTGATTCGGCGGGCTGTAGAAGTTGGTCGCGTTGATGGAGAGCACGGTGCCGTTCTGGAACACCCGCGTCGCTTCGTTGACGTAAGCGCCCGCTGTGGCCGAGTCCACGCCCCGGCCATCGCCACTCTGCCGATAGGACAGCACGACGCTGCCATCCGGCTCGACGACAGCCTCGCAGTCGCTGACCTGGCCGGGGTTCAATTCCTGCTCCGTCGTGCAGTCCGTGACTTTCGTTATGCCCGGACTGTTTTGCGCGACATGCGCACTCAGCGCGGTGAGCTTCCCGCTCCCGTCGTCCACGGACATGTACCCGATCGTCTCCACCCCCAGCTGCGTGGGGCGGTAGCTGTCCTGGCCACCGTAGTTCGCGGTGACCAGGCCCGAGGGAAGCAGCAGCTTGACGATCGCGGCGGTCGAGCGGCCGTCGATGAGCACCCGGCCGGCTCCGGGCTGCGGCGCGGGCACCCGGTGGATGGTCAGGCCGGGATCCTCCAGCTGTGACAACGGAGTCGGCGTCGTCGTGTTCGGAGGTGCCGTCGTGGTGGGAGGAGGTGTCGTGGACGGCGGCCGCGCACTCAGCCCGGGCGTCGCCGACGTCGACGGCGACGTCGCCCCCGCAGCCCCCACGGACGCCTTCTCCGGCCTGCCCGCCCCGCCGCTGAACGCCACCGCCCCGGCGGTCACCCCCAGCACCGCCACCACGCTCAGCGCGCCGGTGACCGCGCGCGTGCGCACCACCCGCGCCCGCGCCCCGGCGAACACCGCCGCCGGCCCGCCGACGACCGGCGGCTCCTCCCCGATCCCCTGCCCCAGCAGGTCTCTGATCTCGTACTCATTCATGCCATGGCCCCTTCCGAGCCGATGCCGAGTCCGAGCCGGTCGTCCTGGAGCACCGTCCGCAGCGCGGCGAGCGCCCGCGCGCTCTGGCTCTTCACCGTGCCCGTCGAGACTCCGAGCAGGTCCGCGGTCTCCTCGACGCTGCGGTCCTCCCAGTAGCGGAGCACCACCGTCGCCCGCTGCCGGGGCGGAAGCCCGCGCAGAGCGGAGAGCACAGTGAGCTTGAGGTCACTGTCCCCGCTCCCGCTGTCGGCCACCTCCACCGGCTCGGCCCACGACCGCTCCCGGCGCCGCCACAGCCGGCGGTTCTCGTCCAGGAACAGCCGCAGCAGGACCTGCCGGGAGTAGGCGTCCAGGCTCTCCACGCGGCCGCGCCGGGCGGCCACCACGACCTTGACCAGCGTGACCTGCACGAGGTCCTCGGCGCGGTGCCAGTCCCCGCACAACAGGTACGCCGTTCGGCGCAACGCCAGGTACCGCCCCTGGACGAACTCCTCGAGTTCGTCCTCGACGGCCGCCTTGTCTCCCCGCGCCATGCGCTGTCCCCTCCGGCCGGCTCGATCTTCTGTCACCGGTCCTAGAGGGGTCGGCCCGGGCGCCAGGTTGCTCGGGCCGGCAAACTTCTCCGCTCAGACCCCGGGGGCGGCCACCACCAGGTCGGCGATCCCGGACGCCTCGACCCGGCCCTCGCGCGCCGGGACGAAGCAGGACTCGCCCTGCGTCAGCGTCACCGTGCCGCGGGTCCCCCGCAGCTCGACCTCACCGGACAGCGCCAGCACGATCCGCGGTCCGGTGCCGGGCACCTCCACGCGCAGCGTGGTGCCGGTGTCCAGGCTGGCGTGGTACAGGCGGAACTCCGGGGCCGGGGTGTCGAACTCCACGACGCCGGTGCCGATGGCGGTGCCGTGCCGCACCGGGACCGGGACCGAGGCGTCCATGACCCGCAAGAGCTCGGCGACGTCGATGTGCTTGGGCGTCAGGCCCGCGCGCAGCACGTTGTCGGAGTTGGCGAGCAGCTCGACCCCGGTGCCGCGCAGGTAGGCGTGCAGCCCGCCGGCCTCCAGGAAGATCGCCTCGCCCGGCTTGAGCACGACCCGCTTCATCAGCAGCATCGCCACCAGGCCGATGTCGCCGGGGAAGTCCTCGGCGACGCGCAGGACGGCCGCGAAGTCCTCGGCGAGCTCCCCGCCCTTGTCCGCCCCGGCGCGACAGGCCTCGACGACGTCGGCCACCAGTTGCCCGCGGGTGCCCGCCGGCCACTCCAGCAGCCGCCCGATCGCCGCGGCCACGGTGGCCGGCTCCGGCTTGTCCGCGAGCCCGGCCCGGACCGGGTCCAGCGCCTCGGCGCCGAACTCCACCAGCGTGGCGAGCACCTGCTCGGCGTCCTCGGCGCTGCGGCATCCGGCCAGCGCCTCGAAGTCGGTGAGCGCCATCAGGATCTCCGGCTTGGGCCAGTCGTCCGCGTAGTTGCGGTTCGGGTCGCCGGCGGCCAGGCCGCGCTCCTGCTCGGCGGCGAACCCGGCCTCGGCCTGGGCCCGCGTCGGATGCGTCTGGATGGACAGCGCCTTGGCCGCCGACAGCACCTTGAGCAGGAACGGCAGCCGGTTCTTGAACCGGGCGGCGACCTGGGGTCCGAGCATCCCCACCGGGTCTGCCGAGACGAAGTCGAGCAGCGTCGCCTCGCCGCCGTCGATGCGGGAGGGCGCGGTCGGGTGCGCGCCCATCCACAGCTCGGCCTCGGGCTGCCCGGAGGGCGCGCGGCCTAGCAGGTCGCTGATGGCGCTGGGCGAACCCCACGCGTAGTGCTGGGTGGTGTTGGTGAGCCGGTACACCCTGGAAAGGCTAGTGGACGACGGAGTCCGCCGCGCTAAGGCTCAGTGGACGAGAGGGCTCACCGCGGCGGCCACGAACAGCAGCGCCAGATACATGTTCGAGAAGTGGAACAGCCGCATCGGCTGCAGCTCCACCCCGTCCTTGCCCGAGCGCGCCCGCAGGTCCAGCCGGTGCGCCTCGACCAGGAAGACCACGCCGAGCACGGCGGCGGCGATCGGGTAGACCAGGCCGGTGTGCCCGATCGGCCACAGCAGCAGCGAGCAGGCCACGGTCGCGTAGGAGTACCAGACGATCTGCTTGGTCACCTCGCGGGCCGGGGCCACCACCGGGAGCATCGGCACGTTCGCGGCCGCGTAGTCCTCGCGGTAGCGGATGGCCAGGGCCCAGAAGTGCGGCGGCGTCCACAGGAACACGACCATGAAAAGCACGACCGGCGCCCACGCCAGGTGGTCCGTCGCCGCGGTCCAGCCGATCAGCGCCGGGAAGCAGCCGGCCGCTCCGCCCCAGACGATGTTCTGCGGCGTGCGCCGCTTGAGCACCATCGTGTAGACGAGCACGTAGAAGGCGTTCGCCGCGAGCGCCAGGCCCGAGGACAGCCAGTTCACCGCCAGGCCCAGCCACAGGGTGGAGACCACCCCGAGCACGAGCCCGAACACCAGTGCGCTGTGCGGGCTCACCGAGGCGGCCGGCACCGGACGGCGCCGGGTGCGGCGCATCTCGGCGTCGATGTCGCGGTCCACGTAGCAGTTCAGCGCGTTGGCGCTGCCCGCCGACAGGTAGCCGCCGATGGTCACCGCGATGACCGGCCACAGCGGCGGCACGTGGCGCAGCGCCAGGAACATCACCGGGATCGTGGTGACGAGCAGCAGCTCGATGATGCGGGGTTTGGTCAGGGCGACGTACGCCTTGACCACCGCCACAGCGTGTCCGCCACGTTCTGCCGCCGCCGCCTCAACGGCTGAAGGAACGGCGGCCCGGGACGGAGCCGTGGTCGGGGGAGTCTCGACCGTGGTCAAAAGCCCGTCCTCCATGGATGCCTGATTCGGACAACACGCAACTTTAAACCGTCGCCCCGCGCGCTCATGCGGCGGGTCGGCTTATCGCGCTTTGAGTCGCCGCGGAGATACGCACCGCATGTATACGAGCGCTGCACCACACCTGTTCACCAAGGGTTATCCCGCGCGTACGCGTCCCACCTGCTGACTCGGAACGCGATGCCCCTGAGGTCCGAGTAGGCTGGCGAAACGAGATCTGAATCATGTTGCGCAGGGGTCCCACCAGCTGTACCCGAGCGTGGGTCCTCGGCGCGTGAACTGCGAAGGAGCGCTTCCGGTGAGCACCGCAAGCACCGCAACCCCGTTCGAGTGGACCGACTTGGACAAGCGCGCTGTGGACACCGTCCGAGCCCTGGCCATGGACGCGGTCCAGAACACCGGTAACGGCCACCCCGGGACCGCGATGTCCCTGGCCCCGGCGGCCTACCTGCTCTTCCAGCGGCACCTTCGCTTCGACCCGGCCGACCCCCATTGGGTCGGCCGGGACCGTTTCGTCCTGTCCTGCGGACACTCCTCGCTGACCCAGTACATCCAGCTGTACTACTCCGGCCTCGGTCTCGAGCTGGACGACCTGCGCCACTTCCGCCAGTGGGGCTCGCTGACCCCGGGCCACCCGGAGTACGGCCACACCAAGGGCATCGAGGTCACCACCGGCCCGCTGGGCCAGGGTCTGTCCAACGCGGTCGGCATGGCGATGGCGGCCCGCTACGAGCGCGGCCTGTTCGACCCGGACGCCCCGGCCGGGGAGTCCCCGTTCGACCACAAGGTCTATGTCTTCGCCTCCGACGGCGACCTGGAGGAGGGCGTCACCTCGGAGTCCTCCTCGATCGCCGGCCACCAGAAGCTGGGCAACCTCGTCGTGGTCTACGACGACAACCACATCTCCATTGAGGGCGACACCAAGGTGGCCTTCGGCGAGGACGTGCTGCACCGCTACGAGGCCTACGGCTGGCACGTGCAGCACGTGGACTGGCTGGCCGGCGGGGAGTACCACGAGGACGTCCAGGCCCTGCACGAGGCACTGCTGGCGGCCGAGGCCGAGACCGAGCGCCCCTCGATCATCCGGCTGCGCACCATCATCGGCTGGCCGGCCCCGAACCTGCAGAACACCGGCAAGGCGCACGGCGCGGCCCTCGGCGAGGCCGAGGTCGCGGCCACCAAGAAGATCCTGGGCATGGACCCGGACAAGCACTTCGACGTGCCCGCGGACATCCTGGCGCACGCCCGGCAGGTCGGCGCCCGCGGCGCGGCCGCGCACTCCGCCTGGGACGCCGAGTACGCGGCCTGGCGCACCAAGAACCCCGAGCGCGCCGGGGAGTTCGACCGGATCGCCAAGCGCGAGCTGCCGGCCGGCTGGGCCTCCAAGCTCCCGACCTTCGAGCCGGGCAAGGACGTGCCGACCCGCAAGGCCTCCGAGGCCGTCATCCAGGCGATCGCCGAGTCGGTGCCGGAGCTGTGGGGCGGCTCGGCCGACCTGGCCGAGTCCAACCTGACCACCATCAAGGGCGGCAAGTCGTTCCTGCCGGCGGTCTACGGCGAGACCGAGTTCGGGGCCTCCAGCCCCTACGGCCGCATCCTGCACTTCGGCATCCGCGAGCACGCGATGGGCTCGATCCTCAACGGCATCGCGGCGCACGGCAACACCCTGCCGTTCGGCGGCACCTTCCTGGTGTTCTCCGACTACATGCGCCCGGCCGTGCGCCTGGCCGCGCTGATGAAGCTGCCGGTCACCTACGTCTGGACGCACGACTCGATCGGCCTGGGCGAGGACGGCCCGACGCACCAGCCGGTGGAGCACGTCGCCGCGCTGCGCCTGATCCCGGGCATGACCGTGGTCCGCCCGGGCGACGCGAACGAGACCGTCGGCGCCTGGAAGGCCCTGATGGAGAAGCACACCGGCCCCGACGACCACGGCCCGGTCGGCATCGCGCTGACCCGCCAGGGCATCCCGACCTTCGACCACGAGGTGCTGAACTCCTCGCTGGACGCGGTCGAGGGCACCGCCAAGGGCGGCTACGTCCTGGCCGAGGCCACCGGCGGCGCGCCGAAGGTGATCCTCATCGGCACCGGCTCCGAGGTGCAGCTGGCGATCCAGGCCCGCGAGGCGCTGGAGGCCGACGGCATCCCGACCCGCGTGGTCTCGATGCCGTCCACCGAGTGGTTTGAGGAGCAGGACGCCGAGTACAAGGAGTCGGTCCTGCCGGCCGCCGTCAAGGCGCGCGTCTCGGTGGAGGCCGGGGTCGGCGCGGGCTGGAAGCAGTACGTGGGGGACGCCGGCCGCAGTGTCTCGCTGGAGCACTTCGGCGCCTCGGCGGACTACAAGATCCTGTACCGCGAGTTCGGCATCACGGCCGAGGCCGTCGAGGCCGCGGCCCGGGAATCCCTGGCCGCCGCCGGCGCTTGATTTTTAAGTGAAGAGGGAGATGACGAGATGACGAACGAGAACCTGGACAAGCTGTCCGGCGCCGGTGTGGCGATCTGGCTGGACGACCTGTCCCGCAAGCGTCTGCAGACCGGCAACCTGGCCGACCTGATGGCGCAGAAGAACGTGGTCGGCGTGACCACCAACCCGACGATCTTCCAGAAGGCCATCGTCGGCTCCGAGGTCTACACCGAGCAGCTCACGGACCTCGCGGTCCGCGGGGTGACGGTCGACGAGGCCATCCGCATGATCACCACCGCCGACGTGCGCGCGGCGGCCGACGTCCTGCGCCCGGCGTACGACGCCTCCGACCGCCAGGACGGCCGGGTCTCGATCGAGGTCGACCCGCGCCTGGCGCACTCCACGGCGCCGACCGTGGCCGAGGCCAAGCAGCTGTGGTGGCTGGTGGACCGGGAGAACCTGTTCATCAAGATCCCGGCCACCCGCGAGGGCCTGCCGGCGATCACCGCGGTGCTGGGCGCCGGCATCAGCGTGAACGTGACGCTGATCTTCTCGCTGGAGCGCTACCGCGCGGTGATGGACGCCTTCCTGGCCGGTATCGAGCAGGCCAAGGCGAACGGCCACGACCTGGCCAAGATCGCCTCGGTCGCGTCGTTCTTCGTCAGCCGCGTCGACACCGAGATCGACAAGCGCCTGGAGAAGCTCGGCAAGACGGAGCTCAAGGGCAAGGCCGGCGTGGCCAACGCCCGCCTGGCCTTCGAGGCCTACGAGGAGGTCTTCTCCTCGGACCGCTGGAAGGCCCTCGAGGCCGCCGGCGCCAAGGCCCAGCGTCCGCTGTGGGCCTCCACCGGCGTGAAGGACCCGGCGTACGTGGACACCATGTACGTCGACGACCTGATCACCCGCGGCGTGGTGAACACCATGCCGGAGGCGACCCTGGACGCCGAGGCCGACCACGGCAAGCCGGTCGAGGACTCGATCCGGGCGCACTACGCCGACGCCCACAAGGTGCTCGACGACCTGGCCGCGGCCGGCGTCTCCTACGACGACGTGGTCCAGGTGCTGGAGGACGAGGGCGTGGACAAGTTCGAGGTGTCCTGGAAGGAGCTCCTCGAGGCGGTCCAGGGCGAACTGGACAAGCTCAAGTGAGCGACAAGGGGCACTTGGGCTTCCAGCTCTCTCAGGCTGAGAAGACGCTGCTGTCGCACGAGCTGGCGCCGGAGGGCGCGGCGAACCCGCTGCGCGACGCCGCGGACCGCCGCCTGCCGCGCATCGCCGGGCCCTGCGGCCTGGTGATGTTCGGCGTCACCGGCGACCTGTCCCGCAAGAAGCTGATGCCGGCGATCTACGACCTGGCGAACCGGGGGCTGCTGCCCCCGGGCTTCGCCCTGGTCGGGTTCGCCCGGCGGGACTGGGCCGACCAGGACTTCGCCGAGGAAGTGCACCAGGCGGTCAAGGAGCACGCGCGGACCCCGTACCGCGAAGAGGTCTGGCGCCAGCTGTCCGAGGGCTTCCGCTTCGTCTCCGGCGAGTTCGGCGACAAGCAGGCCTTCATCGAGCTGAAGGAGACCATCGACAAGCTCGACGCCGAGCGCGGCACCAACGGCAACCACGCGTTCTACCTGTCGGTCCCGCCGAAGTTCTTCCCCGGCGTGGTCGAGCAGCTGCACGAGGTGGGCCTGGACCAGGGACCGGAGGGCTCCTGGCGCCGCGTCATCATCGAGAAGCCGTTCGGGCACGACCTGGCCTCGGCCCGGGAGCTCAACGCCATCGTGGACTCGGTGTTCCCGCCCAAGTCGGTCTTCCGCATCGACCACTACCTGGGCAAGGAGACCGTCCAGAACATCCTGGCGCTGCGCTTCGCCAACGAGATGTTCGAGCCGATCTGGACCCGGGACCACGTGGACCACGTCCAGATCACGATGGCCGAGGACATCGGCATCGGCGGCCGGGCCGGGTACTACGACGGCATCGGCGCGGCGCGCGACGTCATCCAGAACCACCTGTTGCAGCTGCTGGCCCTGACCGCGATGGAGGAGCCGGTGTCCTTCGACGCCGACGCCATCGCCGCGGAGAAGACCAAGGTGCTCTCGGCCATCCGGCTCCCGGACGACCTGGACACCTACACGGTCCGCGGGCAGTACGCGGCCGGCTGGCAGGGCGGCGAGAAGGTGGTCGGCTACCTGCAGGAGGACGGCATCTCGCCGGACTCGGTGACCGACACCTACGCCGCGGTGAAGCTGGAGGTGAACACCCGCCGCTGGGCCGGCGTGCCGTTCTACCTGCGCACCGGCAAGCGTCTGGGGCGCCGCGTCACCGAGATCGCGGTGGTGTTCAAGCGCTCGCCGTTCCTGCCCTTCACCCCGACGCAGACCGAGGAGCTGGGGCAGAACGCCCTGGTGATCCGGGTGCAGCCGGACGAGGGCGTGACGGTCCGCTTCGGCTCCAAGGTCCCGGGCACCTCGATGGAGGTGCGCGACGTGAACATGGACTTCGCCTACGGCGAGGCGTTCACCGAGTCCTCCCCGGAGGCCTACGAGCGGCTGATCCTGGACGTGCTGCTCGGCGACGCGCCGCTGTTCCCGCGCGTGGCGGAGGTCGAACTGGGCTGGGAGGTCCTGGACCCGATCGAGGAGTACTGGGGCCAGCACGGCAAGCCGGAGCAGTACACCTCGGGCACCTGGGGTCCGGCCAAGGCGGACGAGATGCTCGCGAAGGACGGACGGAGCTGGCGGCGGCCATGATCAAGCACCTGGATTCCACCACCTCGGCGAAGATCGCCGGCGCCCTGATCGACATCCGCAAGGAGGCCGGGGCGGCCACCACCGGCGCGGTCCTGACCCTGGTGATCGAGACCGATGAACGGCACCACTACTACGCCCTGCGGGCCGCGCGCGAGGCCTCGCGCGCGCACCCCTCGCGCATCCTGGTCGTGATACCGCACCCGGAGCAGCCCTTCAGCGGGCTGGACGCCGAGGTGCGGGTGGGCGACGAGATGGGCCCGGGCGAGGCGGTGGTGATGCGCCTGAACGGCGAGCTGGCCGCGCACGCCGACGCGGTCGTGCTGCCGCTGCTGCTGCCGGACACCCCGGTGGTCACCTGGTGGCCGGCCGACTCCCCCGAGGACCCGGCCGAGTCGGCCCTGGGCAAGCTGGCGACGCGCCGGATCACCGACGCCTCCGGCACGCACCAGCCGATCCAGGTGGCCGACCGGCTGCGCGGCTACTCCCCCGGCGACACCGACCTGTCCTGGACCCGCTGCACCCCGTGGCGCTCCATGCTGGCCGCGGCCCTGGATCAGATGCCCTGCATGGTGAAGAGCGTCAAGGTCACCGCGGAGATCGACAACGCGTCGTCGCGGCTGCTGGCGGTCTGGCTGGGCTGGCGCCTGGGCGTGCCGGTGACGCTGTCCACGGACACCGGCCCCGGCATCACCGGGGTGCACCTGGGCACCGACATGGGCGAGATCAGCCTGACCCGCCCGGACGGGATGCTCGCGATCCTGTCCATGCCCGAGCAGCCCGACCGGCACGTCGCGCTCAAGCGCCGCGAGCTGGCCGACCTGCTCACCGAGGAGCTGCGCCGCCTGGACGTCGACGAGACGTACGAGGAGGTGCTCCGGCACGTCACCGAGCGGGACGTGGCGCAGATCGAGGAGGTGGCGCCGAAGCCGGCGAAGCAGGCCACCATCACGATGACCGCCGAGCCCGACTCCGGCCCCCTGGGCGAGCTGCCCAGGGAGTCGGTCGAGCAGGAGAAGGAAGACCAGGACCTGGCGATCGACAAGCCGCTGGACGACGCTCCATGAGCGCCACTCCGGTCGTCATCGTCCACCGCGACGCGGAGGTCCTGGCGCAGGCTGTGGCGGCGCGGCTGATCACCCGGGTGGCCGACGTGCAGGCGCTCCGCGGCGCCGCGCACGTCGTCCTGACCGGCGGCACCGTCGGCATCAAGACGCTGGCGGCGGTCGCGGCCTCCCCGGCGCGCACCGCGGTGGACTGGTCCCGGGTCCAGCTGTGGTGGGGCGACGAGCGCTTCCTGCCCTCCGGGGATCCGGAGCGCAACGAGACCCAGGCCCGCGAGGCCCTGCTGGACGGCCTGGTCACCGAAGGGCTCCTGCCGCCGGAGAACATCCACGCGATGCCGGCCGCCGACAAGGCGGGCTTCACGCCCGAGGAGTCGGCGGAACAGTACGCGGCGACGCTGGCGGACTACGCCCGCGAGGGCGCGGACGTCCCGGCCTTCGACGTGCTCCTGCTGGGCATGGGCCCGGACGGCCACATCGCCTCGCTGTTCCCGGGCCACCCGGAGCTGTACGAGGAGAAGCGCAGCGCGGTCGGCGTCCGCAACTCGCCGAAGCCGCCGCCGCTGCGGGTCTCGCTGACCCTGCCCTCGATCCAGGCGGCCGCCGAGGTCTGGGTGGTCGCGGCCGGGGCGGAGAAGGCGAAGGTCACGCACCTGGCGCTGTCCGGCGCGGGGCCCGTGCAGATCCCGGCCGCCGGGGCGCGCGGGCGCGGACGGAGCCTGTTCCTGCTGGACCGGGCCTCGGCTTCGGAGCTGCCCAAGGAATTGGCACCGTACTCGCTGAGCTGAGATCAGCTGGTCAGAACGCTGAGTGCCGCCGGGGTCTTCGGATCTCGGCGGCACTTTGTTTTTCGCAACCAGGCCATCACGTTGCCAGTGGCCTTGGAACCGGCCTCATGATCACACCTACGATCAGCCCATGACCATGCCGCCGCCGCCGTCGCAGTCGCAGTCGCAGTCGCAGTCGCAGTCGCCCATCCGCATCGGCGCCCTGGCTCCCCTGAGCAAGCCGGGCTGGGCCGAAGCAGGCCGCCACCTTCTCACCGGAATCGAGCTGGCCGTCGGCGACAGCGGCATCCCCATCGACCTCCTGATCCGCGACACCGCCGCCGACCCCGCCAAGGCCACCGCCGCCGTCGACGAGCTGGCCGACCTCGGCGCGGCCGCCATCGTCGGCGAGTACCACAGCGTCGTCGCCCGCACCGCCGCGGCCCGCGCCGACGCCCGCGGCATCCCGTTCCTCTGCTCCTCAGCGGTCCTCGACACCCTCACTGAGCACCCGACCGACTGGGTCGCCCGCATCGCCCCGGCACAGTCCCACTGCTGGCAGGTCTACGCCGACTTCCTGCTCGCCGCAGGCCACACCCGCATCGCCGTCGCAGCTCAGCCGACCGTCTACTGGGAGTCCGGCACCCGCGTCCTGCGCGACCGTCTGACCTCTCGCGGCGCCACCCTCGTCGAGGTCGACATCACCGAAGTCTGCGATGCCCTCGTCGACAGCCGCGCGACAGCCCTCTTGCTTCTCGCCGGCACCCCCGAGCCGGCGGTGCCGATCGTCAAGGCCGTCCGCGCCGACGCGCGGCTGACCGACATCCTCATCGGCGCTCCCGCCGGCCAGCCCGAGTTCACCGAATGGGCCGAACTGCTCGGCGCCGACGGTACCGGCATCCCGTTCCTGAGCTACCTGCCCGAAGCCCTCACCCCGCTCGGCGAGCGCGTCGATTCCGCACTCCACGAGCGTCTGGCCGGCCCGCCGTCGTTCGTCGCGTTCGAGGGCTACGACACCATCGCCGTCCTCGCCGAGATCCTGCGCACCCACGGCTCGGATCGCAAGACCATCGCCGAGGCCTGGCCGCACATCTCCGTCGAAGGCACCCGGGGGCACATCCGGTTCTCCCGCGCCCCGGGCATCAGCGTCGGTATCTGGCAATGGGCCTGGCCGCCGGTGCAGGTCATCGACCGCGACCCCGCCGACCCCGCGCGGATCCGGGTCCGCTACTCCGGCCCGCGCTCGTGAATCCGGCGGAAGTCGTCCGACCACGGCGTGGGCCGCCGGTCCGGGCCGGTGCGGACGATGGTCCGCCGCCCGACCGCGTGCACCACGCCGCCGTCGCCGACGAAGCGGAACTCGTAGACGCAGCTGGTCGTCCCGATCTTCACCACGCGCAGCTCCACGTCCAGCTCGCCGACCGCGGAGACCGGGACGCGGAACTCGACCTCGTACGCCTTCACCAGGTGCCGCATATCCGGTCCGTCGATCAGCTCCGGACGGCTCTCGTACCAGGTGCTCAGGGCCCGCTCGGCGTGCACGGCGTAGCGGGCGTTGTGCAGGACGCCGACCTTGTCGAGCTCGTCGAACCAGACCCGGGTTCGGAAGACGTGCAGCGGCGGCTCGGTACCGCCGGCTTCGAGATCGCTCATAGCCTCAGCTGTACCTCAATCGCGGGCCCCGTTCCCGGCTCGAAGGCTCCGGGACCACGTGATTCCAGCCACATCGCGACCCTACGCTGAGCGGCATGACAGCCAGCACACGGAGCCACACGCATCCGTTCCTGCCGTACTGCCCCGAACGCCTGGACCAGGCTGAGGCGATCCAGCGCGGCAAGCAGTTCCACGCCCACCTCGACGCGCGCCGCAGCGTCCGCTTCTTCTCCCCCGATCCGGTCCCGGCCGAGATGATCGAGCTGGCGGTGGCCGCGGCGAACACCGCCCCGTCCGGCGCGCACCAGCAGCCGTGGAAGTTCGTCGCGGTCGGCGATCCGGCGCTGCGGCACCGGATCCGCGAGGCCGCCGAGGAGGAAGAGCGCATCAACTACGAGGGCGGCCGGCTGCCGGCGGCGTGGCGGGAAGCCCTCGGGCCGCTGGAGACCGACTCCGACAAGTCCTACCTGGACACCGTCCCGTGGATCGTCGTGGCCTTCGCGGAGAAGAGCACGCCGATGCCCGACGGCCGCCTGCGCAAGAACTACTACGTCAACGAGAGCGTCGGCATCGCCTGCGGCCTGTTCATCGCCGCCCTGCACACGATGGGCCTGGCCACCCTCACCCACACCCCCAACCCGATGGCCTTCCTGACCGAGATCCTCGAGCGTCCCTCGACCGAGCGCCCCTTCATCCTGTTCCCGGTCGGCTATCCGGCCGCCGACTGCGAGGTCCCCGCGCTCACCCGCAAGCCACTGGCCTCGGCGTTGGAGTACTTCGGCGGGTAGCCGCGGTCGCCTCTCTTGCCCCCTTCTCTTGCCCCCTCCTCATTCTGAGAGTAGCTTCCATTTTGTAGTCACTGCCAAGAGAAGGGGGCTGTCATGTCAGCGACAGAAGAGAAAGCAGTGGTCCCGCCGGCGGCGGACGGCCGCAAGTGGTGGGCGCTCGGCGGTCTGGCGCTGAGCCTGCTGGTGGTGGGGCTGGACCTGACGGTGCTGAACGTCGCGCTGCCGACGCTGGCCACGTCGCTGAAGGCCTCGACCAGCCAGCTGCAGTGGTTCGCGAACTCCTACAACCTGGCGCTCGCCATCGCGCTGCTGCCCGGCGGGCTACTCGGCGACCGGTTCGGCCGCAAGCGGATCCTGGTCATCGCGCTGACCGCGTTCGGCGTCGCTTCGGGCTTCTGCGCCTTCGCCTCCAACGCCGGCGAGCTGATCGCCTGGCGCGCGGTGCTCGGCGTCGGCGCGGCGCTGCTGATCCCGCTGAGCATGAGCGTGCTGACGGTGCTGTTCACGCCGGAGGAACGGCCGCGCGCCATGGGCATCTGGGCCACCGCCAACATGCTGGGCATCCCGCTCGGCCCGATCCTGGGCGGCTGGCTGCTGGACCACTACTGGTGGGGCTCGGTGTTCCTGATCAACTTGCCGGTCGTCGTGATCGCCCTGATCGCGGTGGTCTGGCTGGTCCCGGAGTCCCGCGCCGAGCGCAAGCCGCGCATCGACCTGCCGGGCCTGGCCACCTCGGCGGTCGGCCTGGCCGCGGTCACCTATGGCCTGATCAAGGCCGGGGACACCGGCTGGGGCTCGGCCCAGGCGCTGGTCCCGCTGATCGGCGGGCTGGCGGTGCTGCTCTGGTTCGTCCAGCTCCAGCGCGGTCCGAAGCAGACGCTCATCGACCTGGAACTGTTCCGAGCCCGCGGCTTCACCTGGGGCACCATCCTGGCCACCATCGTCAGCTTCGCCCTGTTCGGCCTGATGTTCACGCTGCCGCAGTTCTACCAGGCGGTCGAGGGCGCCGACGCGCTCGGCACGGGTCTGCGGCTGCTGCCGATGATCGCCGGCCTGATGGCCGGGGTCCGGATCGGGCAGCCGTTCCTGAAGAAGGTGGGGCCGGCCCCGCTGATCGGCGCCGGCTTCCTGCTGCTGGCCGCCTCGCTGATGATCGGCAGCACCACCGGCGTGCACGACGGCTACGGCTTCGTGGCGATCTGGCTCACCATCGGTGGCGTCGGCGTGGGCCTGGCGATGCCGATCACCATGACCGTCGCCCTGGACGAGCTCACCGCCGAGCGCGCCGGGGTCGGCTCCGGCCTGCTGATGACCATCCGCCAGATCGGCGGCACCTGCGCGGTGGCGATCCTGGGCACGGTCCTGAACGGCCAGTACCGCAGCCACCTGGCACCGGCCGTGGCCCACCTGCCGGCCGAGGCGGCCGCGGCGGCCACCCGCAGCGCCGGCTCCGGCGTGGCGGTCGCCGGCGCACTGCACTCGCCTTCGCTCCTGGAGTCGGTGCGCTCGGCCCTGGTGCACGCCACGAGCATGACGATGTGGGTCAGCACAGGCTTCGCGGTGATCGGCGTCCTGGCCGCCACGCAGCTTCCCCGCCGGGCCCGGGTGACCGAGAAGGGGTCCGAGGCAGCAGAATCGAGTCGTGATCTCCTCAATGCCGCCGACTGACCGAACCTCGGCCCCGGCCGCGACCCCGGCGCCCACGGGCCTGCGGGAACGCAAGAAGGCGCAGACGCGTGCCGCGATCCAGCGGCACGCGCTCCGCCTCTTCCGCGACTCCGGCTACAGCGCCACCACCATGGAGCAGATCGCCGCCGCGGCCGACGTGTCCCCGAGCACGCTGTACCGCTACTTCCCCACCAAGGAAGACCTGATCCTCACCGACGACTACGACCCGCTGCTCGCCGCGGCCTTCCGCGCCCAGCCCCCGGAACTCCCGATCCTGCAGGCCTTCCGCGCCGCCGTCGACACCGCCATGCTCCAGGTCCCCGCCGACGGCCAGGCCGAGGCCCTGGAACGCGCCCGCCTGAGCTACACCATCCCCGAGGTCCGGGCCCGCGCGATGGACCACATGTTCACCACCACGGACATGCTCGCCGACCTGTTCGCCGAACGCCTGAACCGCTCCCCCCACGACCTGGAGGTCCGCGTCCTGGCCGGCACGGTCATAGGTGCCCTGCTGGCCACCCACCAACTGTGGCTCACGGACCCCGAGGCGGACATGTTCGCCATCCTCGACAGCGCCCTGCAGATCCTGATCGACGGCCCCGGCCACCTCGCCCCGGGCCCGCCGCAAGGAGCCTGACACGGGGTAACCTTCAGGACGTGGACATAGAACCGGCCCCATGCCGCTGCCTGCTGTGCAAGCCCGCCAACCCCGACGAGGCACAGTGGGACCCCCGCGACCGCGCGATAGCCCACAACGTGCGCGAACACGGCTGGCACATCATGGGGGTCACCGGCGACGACACCCCGGACTGGGCGTACTCGATCGGCATGTGGCACACCCACGGCGGCTACGACATCTGCATGACCGGCCTGCCGGTCGAGAACGCCATGGCCCTGATCGCCAAGATCGCGGTCCAGGTCCGCGAGGGCCGCGCCCTCGGCGCCGAGAAGCGCCGCCTGAACGTGATCGAAGGCTACGAAGTCGCCACCCGCCCGGTCCACAAGAGCTGGTACCCGGCCATGTTCGGCGCCGGCCTGGACTTCTTCCAGACCCCGCCGTGGCCGATCCTGCAGGCCGTGTGGCCGGACCGCCAGGGCCGCTTCCCCTGGGAGCAGGGCGCGGACCCGGAACGCCGGGACCAGCAGCCCTTCCTGTGGCTGGACCGGAACGAGCACCCGGACAGCATGTGGGTGTCTTCCTCACTGACGCTGTAGGGACGCTGGTTCACACCGAGGCCGGGCGGCCGCAGTCGCCCGGCCTCTCGGTTGCGCCCACCGCCCACCATTGGCAGCATCGCCCCATGTCCCAGCCCCGCATCACCCTGGCCCGCGGCGACATCACCAAGCAGGACGTGGACGCGATCGTGAACGCGGCCAACTCCTCGCTGCTCGGCGGCGGCGGAGTCGACGGAGCCATCCACCGCGCGGGCGGCCCGGAGATCCTGGAAGCCTGCCGCGCACTGCGCGCCTCGCACTACGGCCGCGGCCTGTCCACCGGCCAAGCCGTGGCCACCACCGCCGGCCGCCTCCCAGCCCGCTGGGTCATCCACACCGTCGGCCCGGTCTACTCCCGCGACGAGGACCGCTCAGCCCTGCTGGCCGCGTGTCACACCAACTCCCTGGAAGTCGCGGACACCCTCGGCGCCACGACCGTCGCCTTCCCCGCCATCTCCACGGGCATCTTCGGCTGGCCGATCGCCGACGCCGCACGCATCGCCGTCGCCACCGTCAGCGCCGCGACGACCGCCGTCGAGGAAGTCCGCTTCGTGCTGTTCGACGACAGCGCCTACGAGACCTTCGTCCAGGCCACGCAGCAGTGACGCTGACGCACCAGTGACGCCGCTCCAGCGCTCACCGCACCGCCGCCACCGCCGCCGCCATCCGCTCGACCGCCTCGGTCAGGACGGCCGGCGACGTCGCGATGTTGATCCGCACATGGCCGGCACCCCCGCTCCCGAACGGAATTCCCGAGTTCACCGCCACCCGGCCTCGTTCCAGGAACACCCGCGCCGGATCATCGCCCAACCCCAAGCCCCGACAGTCCAGCCACTGCAAATACGTCCCGGGCCCGGGACGCCACTCCACACCGGGCAGGCACTCCGCCAGCAACCGCCCGAGCAGCACCCGGTTCTCATCAAGACCGGCGAGCAGCGCGTCCAGCCAGTCGCCACCATCCCGCAACGCCGCGACATGGGCGATCACGCCGAGATGGCTGGGCCCGTGCCCCACCTCCTCCGGCATCCGCGCAAGATCCGCGGCAGAGGCCGGACCCGCGATCGCCACAGCCGCCTTCAGCCCCGCCAGATTCCACCCCTTCGACGCCGACATCAGCGCCAACCCATCCTCCGCACCGGCGACGCTCAGGTACGGCGTGAACTTCTCCCCCACCGCCACCAACGGCGCATGGATCTCATCCGCGACCACCCGCACCCCGAAGGACGCAGCCAGCTCGGCAACCCGCTCCAACTCCTCCCGCGTATGCACCACCCCGGTCGGATTCTGCGGATTGCACAGCAGAAAAGCACCCCGCCGCCCCTCCCCAGCAAGCTGCCCGAACACCGCCTCCATCGCCCCGAAGTCGATCCGCCCATCAGAACCCAACGGCGCCTCGACCACCTCCCGATCCATATGCGCGACGAAGTCGAAGAACGGCGGATACACCGGACTGTTCACCACCACCGGATCCCCCGGCCCCGTGACCAGCTTCAGCATCTCCACGACACCCAGCATCACGTCCGGAACAATCGCCGCCCGCTCCGCCACGACGCCGTCCCACCCCCACCGCCGCACAGCGAACTCGCCCAAAGCCTCCGCATACGAATCCCCCAACGGATACCCGGTATCACCCCGCCGCACAGCGTCGACTAGCGCCTCCGCAACCGCCTCCGGCGTCGGCACATCCATCTCCGCCACCCACAACGGCAGCACATCCTCCGGATACTGCCGCCACTTCATGCTCGTCCGAGTCCGAAGCTCGGCAAGCCCGAGACGGGTCAAGGGATTCTCAACGCGAGGCCGCATAAGTCACACAGTAGGCGCGCCTCCGCCCCCAGCCGAGGCCCAAAGCCGCATTTCCAGCCCCGGCACCTTCTCCGAGCCTCGCGACCAGCCTCACCAGGCCCGCACGCATCCTCGATCCGGGATCGCGAGCGGCAAACTCGCAGCTCCCGCCAGCCGCCACTGCCAAGCCCTCGCGACCGCCGCTCTTGCCTCGCCCTCGCAGCCACCGACTCGCAGCTCCCGCCAGCCGCCCTAGCCTCGGCCTCGCGACCGTCATCCCAGTGCTCGCCGCCGACTTCACGCGCTACCCGCCAGCCGCCACTATCTTTCCGCCGAGCCCCCCGCCCCGAGCCAGCCCTCACCTCTGCCCGCCGCCCCGCTAGGCCTGATATCTCACCCGACCCCCACCTCAACCCCCGGCCGTATCACCTCCTCCACCAACCACTTCATCCCCCCGTCCTGATACATCCGCCGCGACCCGACCACCACATGCCGGAACCCGACCCCCACCAACTCCGCGATCGCCTCCCGAGCCTCGGCGGCCCCGTCCTCCGCCACGATCACCTGCACCGACCGCACCACCTCCCCCGGATCCCGCCCCGCCGCCGCACACAGCCGGTCCAGCACCCGCGAGCGCTCGGCCAGCGACTCCACCGAGTTGTGCGGCGGCCCGGGTATGTTCCAGATGTCGGCGTGCTCCGCCACCACCCGCAGCGTCCGGTCGCCCCATCCGCCGATCAGCAGCGGCGGGCCCGCCGGCCGGACCGGCTTCGGCGCGTTCCGGTTCCCGACCAGCGTGGTGAACGGGCCCTCGAAGTCGAACGCGTCCTCGGTCCACATCCTCCGCAGGATGGTCACCGTCTCGACCAGCCGCGCTATCCCCTCGCGCGGGCTGATCAGCGGTATGCCATACGCGGCGTACTCCATCACCCCCGGGTTCTCCCCCGGGATCCCGCCGGTGTCCGGGGGCTGCACCGTCCCGCCGACCCCCAGGCCCATGATCAGCCGGCCGCCCGAGATCACGTCCACCGTCGTCGCCATCTTCCCCAGCACCGCCGGCGACCGGAACCGGTTGCTCGTCACCAGCAGCCCCATCCGCAGCCGCGACGTCTGCCCAGCCAGCGCCGCGAGCGTCGTCCAGCCCTCCAACGCCGGTCCGCCCCGATCGCCGGCCAGCGGCATCATGTGGTCCCACAGCCAGGCGTCGGCGATCTCCGGTATCTCGTCAGCCTCCTGCCACACCCGGCGTATGTCCTCGTACGACACATGCATCGGCGTGGTCTTGATGCCCATCCTCAACTCCATATCGTCACCGTACCAAATCATCAGCCACAATGACGATCAGCGAGCGGGTACAGTACTCCGTATGGCCGAACTGCTCACCTCCCGACTCGGCTACCTGCTGAAGCACGCGCAGCTGAACTTCTCGCAGTCAGGCGCCCGCGCCCTGGAGTCGTTGAACATCACCGGACGCCAGCTCGCCGTGCTGGTCGTCCTCGACGCCGCGGAGCCGCTGTCCCAGCTCGACGCGGCCAAGGAGCTCGGCGTCGACCGCACCACGATGGTCGCGCTGGTCGACGAGCTCGAGGACAAAGGCCTGGTGGAACGCCGTCGCAGCCCCGACGACCGCCGCAAGAACATCGTCGAGCTCACCGCGCACGGCAAGAACACCCTCGCCGAGGGCGAACGCCGCCATCAGGAGACCGAGAAGGCCTTCCTCGCCGGCCTCACCCCGATCGAGGCCGAGCTGTTCGTCCGCATCCTGAAGCGGCTGGCCGCCGACGCCGAAGCGCCGGACGACCAGCCCGAGGAAGAAAAGAAGGAGAAGTAGAAGTAGAGAACTAAGCCCCGGCCAGGGCCCGCCGCGACAGCTGGTCAGCCAGCCGCGTCGTCTCCGGCAGCCGGTACTTGGTCGCCAACCGCAGCGCCAGCCGCGTGGCGTCGTCCACGGTGATCAGATGCCCGGGCGAGACGTACACCGGCTTCGTCGAGAGCTGCGTCCGCAACACCGCCCCGACCACCTCACCGCCGTGCACCAGGTCCGCGGCCTCACCGCGCTGGATCCCCGGCTCGACGGCCCGCCCGACGAACGCCGTCTTCGCGACCCCCAACGCCGGCTTCCCCGCCAGCACCCCGAGGTGGCACGCCAGCCCGAACCGCCGCGGATGCGCGATCCCGTACCCGTCGCACACCAGCACATCCGGTTCGACCGACAGCCGCTCCAGCGCGCTGATCAGCGCCGGCATCTCCCGGAACGCCAAGAGCCCGGACACGTACGGGAACTCGACGTCCATCACCGCCGTCGCCATGTCCTCGACCGCGAGCGTGTCGGCGTCGAGCACCACGACCGCCCCCGCGACCCGCGAGGAGTCGATCGCGTAGGCCACGTCCAGCCCCGCGACGTACCGGAATGGCGCCAGCGGCGCGGACACGTCCACCCGCCCGGCCAGCCGCTCCTGCTCCGCCTCGGCGTCCTCCGCCGTCCGCGGCCACTTCTCATGCGTGATCAGCACAGCCCATCCCCCTGTTTCCCCGTCCGCGTCCGGCCGGCTGACCGGGGCCCCCGTTTGGTCCCGGTCGGCCGGACGCGCCGACGGCGGCGCCACGGATCCGTGGTCAGATCCGCTCCCGCACCGCCTTCACAATCTCGGCGACGGCCTCGTCGACCGGCACCCCGTTGTTCTGCTCCCCACTCCGGTACCGGAACGAAACTGCGGCCTTGGCCACATCGTCGTCACCGGCCAGCAGCATGTAGGGGATCTTCTGCTTCTGCGCGTTGCGGATCTTCTTCTGCATGCGGTCGTCCGAGGAGTCGATCTCGACCCGGATCCCCTCGGCGCGCAGCTTGGCCGCCACCAGCTCCAGATACGGCACGTGCGCGTCGGTGATCGGGATCCCGACCACCTGCACCGGCGCCAGCCAGGCCGGGAACGCGCCGGCGTAGTGCTCGGTCAGCACCCCGAAGAAGCGCTCGATGGAGCCGAACAGCGCGCGGTGGATCATGATCGGCCGCTGCCGCGACCCGTCGGCGGCCTGGTACTCCAGGTCGAACCGCTGCGGCAGCTGGAAGTCCAGCTGGATGGTCGACATCTGCCAGGTCCGGCCGATGGCGTCGCGCGCCTGCACCGAGATCTTCGGACCGTAGAACGCCGCGCCGCCCGGGTCCATGACCAGTTCCAGGTCCTCGCCCTCGGCGACTTCGCGCAGGGTGTCCGTGGCGAGTTCCCACTCCTCATCGGTACCGACGTACTTCTCCGGGTCCTTAGTGGACAGCTCCAGGTAGAAGTCGTTCAGTCCGTAGTCGCGCAGCAGGTCCAGCACGAACCGCAGCAGGCTGACGAGCTCGTCGCGCATCTGCTCGCGAGTGCAGTAGATGTGCGCGTCGTCCTGCGTGAGTCCACGGACTCGGGTCAGTCCGTGCACCACGCCCGACTTCTCATAGCGGTAGACGGTGCCAAACTCGAACAGCCGCAGCGGCAGGTCGCGGTAGGACTTACCGCGCGCACGGTAGATCAGGTTGTGCATCGGGCAGTTCATCGGCTTCAGGTAGTACTCCTGCTTGCCGTGTCCCTCGTCCAGCACCATAGGCGGGAACATCCCGTCCTTGTACCAGTCGAGGTGGCCCGAGATCTCGTACAGGTTCCCCTTAGTGATGTGCGGCGTATTAACGAACTCGTACCCGGCCTCTTCGTGCCGCTTACGGGAGTAGTCCTCCATGACCCGACGGATGGTGCCGCCCTTGGGGTGGAAGACAGGCAGACCGCTACCGAGCTCGTCCGGGAAGGAGAACAGGTCCAGCTCCGCACCGATCTTGCGGTGGTCGCGCTTCTCGGCCTCGGCCAGGAACTCCAGGTGCGCCTTGAGCGCGTCCCGGGTCTCCCAGGCGGTTCCGTAGATGCGCTGCAGCTGCGGGTTCTTCTCGCTGCCGCGCCAGTAGGCGGCCGCCGAACGCATCAGCTTGAACGCCGGGATGAACCGGGTGTTGGGCACGTGCGGGCCCCGGCACAGGTCCTTCCAGCACAGGTCGCCGGTCTTGGCGTCCAGGTTGTCGTAGATGGTCAGCTCGCCGGCGCCGACCTCGACGTCCACGCCCTCGCCGGCGTCGTCGGCGGAGGCCTTGCCCTTGAGCCCGATCAGCTCCAGCTTGAACGGCTCGTCGGCGAGCTCCTTGCGGGCGTCCTCATCCGTGACCGGGCGCCGGGAGAACAGCTGCCCCTGCTTGATGATCGCCTGCATCCGGCTCTCGAGGACCTTCAGGTCCTCGGGGGTGAACGGCCGCTCGACGTCGAAGTCGTAGTAGAAGCCGTTGCGGATCGGCGGGCCGATGCCGAGCTTGGCCTCCGGGAACGCCTGCTGCACGGCCTGGGCCAGCACGTGGGCGGTGGAGTGGCGGATGATCGCCCGGCCGTCCTCGGAGTCGGCGGGGACCGGCTCGACCAGGTCACCGGCCTTGGCCAGGGTGGCGAGGTCGACCAGCCGGGTTCCGGCCGGGTCGGTCAGGCGGGCGGCGACGACGGAGCGGTCGCCGGCGAACAGGTCCGCCAGCGTCGTGCCGACCGTGACCGTCCGCTCGTCCCGGCTTGGGCCGTCGGCGATCGTCACTGCGAAGTCGGACACTGGGCGCTCCTTCAAAGAGGGTCAACTGGCTGGGCTTACCAAGCCGAACAGGAGAAAACTTTACCGACCGCCGCGGGTACTTCGCGCGACAGTAGTACTGGAGCTGTCCCGGGTGCCGGTTGAGCGGCCTGTTGAATCAACGTTCTACGTGCAGTCGCCGACCGTTCACGAACGGTGCCTAGGTTGGTGCTGTGGGGAGGACAACTGAACGCAAGACACCGACCAGGCTGCAACAGTGGACCGGATCCATCGTGGTCCTCGCGGTTGCGGCGCTGACCGCGGGGACGGTGGCGATAGCCGACACGCAGCACGGCGTGAACCGGGTCGGGCGGGAGACCGCGCCGCTGGCGCAGTCCGCCTCCGACCTGTACTTCGCGCTGAGCGACCTCGACTCGCAGACCGCGCGCCAGATCCTGACCATCGGGGACAGCGATCTGGACACCGAGCAGGGCGACGCCCAGGCCACGGTGAACAGCCGGGTCGCCGAGATCGACGCGGACCTGCGCCAGGCCATCGGGGGAACGTCCGACCAGGCGGTCCAGGGCCGGTTCCAGACCATGCTGGACAAGGTCACGCTCTACCACGACCTGTCCGCCACCGCGCTGTCGCTGGACCAGCTCTCGACAGACGCCACCAAGGGCCATCCGGACTCCGTCGCGCTGGCCTATTACAGCCGCGCCACCGACGTCATGCACTTCGACCTGCTGCCGGTCGCGGCCCAGATCCGCGACTCCTACGCGCACCAGCTGACCGACTC
The DNA here is from genome assembly GCF_041260665.1 of Catenulispora sp. GP43. NCBI lineage: Bacteria > Bacillati > Actinomycetota > Actinomycetes > Catenulisporales > Catenulisporaceae > Catenulispora > Catenulispora sp. GP43. Next base: position 82,934 of record NZ_JBGCCT010000029.1, read on the forward strand.
GGCCAACAGCGAGAACGACTCGTGGTCCGTCGACACGATCCTGGTGGTCGTCACCACGCTGCTGCTGCTCGCGGCGCTGATCGTCTTCCAGGTGAAGCTGTCCCGCATCTTCCACCGGACGCTGAACCCCTTCCTGGCCGTGGCCACCGTCGCCACGGCGGTCTTCCTGGTGTCCGGCCTGACCATGACCGCGCGGCAGAGCGACCGCCTCCAGCACGCCGTCGACCAGCACATGGTCCCCTACCTGGGCATTCAGCACGCCCGCGCGGTCTCCTACGACGCGGTCGGCGCCATGGTCCGCTACACCGTCGCGCCGGATTTCGGTTACGACCACGGCTACACCGCCGACCTGGTCTCGCTCAACGGCGCCGCCGGCGCCCCGGGACTGCTCGGCACCGGTCTCACCGACACCGACCAGGCACTTTCCCAGCGCGCGGGCGCCGACTGGGCATCGGTTCAGCGCGACGCGGGTAAAATCAAGAGCGAGGTCGACGGCGGCGACGTGGACTCCGCGCTCACCGAGGCGACCGGCATCGCCGGCGGTCAGCTGGGGCAGGACTTCTACGCCCTGGACACCCACCTCGGCCAGGCCGCGGACACGCAGCTGCGGGCCTTCCAGGCCACCATGAGCGGCGCGCAGTCGGGTGCCTCGGGCTGGGGCGCGGTCCCGGCGGTGCTGTTCGGCGCGGTGATGGCACTGACCCTGGCGGGGGTCTGGCGCCGGCTCGCCGAATACCGCTGACACGCCGATTCGCCGCGCGACCTGCCGCGCCGGGAAGATCCCGGTTACCATGAGGATTCGAATACTGATCGAGCAGGGTGCGAACGCCGGCCGGCGGGCACCGACACCGCGTCCTTTCGTGGAAGGACCGCCATGATCACTGCGCTCGTGAGTGCCATCATCGCCGCGGCGGCGGCGGGGGCGGCAGCCTTCGGTGCCTCGCTGCGCACCGTGAAACAGTACGAGCGGGGCATCGTCTTCCGCTTCGGCCGGGCCCTGGACAGCGTCCGGCAACCGGGCCTGACCCGGATCATCCCCGGCGTGGACCGGCTGCGCACGGTCAACATGCAGGTCGTGACCATGCCGGTGCCGGCTCAGGAGGGCATCACCCGGGACAACGTCACGGTGCGGGTGGACGCGGTCGTCTATTTCCGGGTCATCGACCCGGCTCGCGCGCTCATCTACGTGCAGGACTACAAGTACGCCGTGTCACTGGTCGCCCAGACCTCGCTGCGCTCGATCATCGGCAAGAGCCTGCTCGACGACCTGCTGTCCAACCGCGAGCCGCTCAACCAGGGCATGGAGCTGATGCTGGAGACCCCGGCGACCGGCTGGGGCGTGGAGATCGACCGGGTCGAGATCAAGGACGTGGCGCTTCCGGAGTCGATGAAGCGCTCGATGGCCCGCCAGGCCGAGGCCGATCGCGAGCGCCGGGCCCGCATCATCACCGCCGACGGCGAGTTCCAGGCCTCCAGCAAACTCTCCGACGCCGCGCGGATCATGGCCGAGACGCCGGCGGCCCTGCAGCTGCGGCTGTTGCAGACGATCGTCGAGGTCGCGGCGGAGAAGAACTCGACGCTGGTCCTGCCGTTCCCGGTCGAGTTGCTGCGCTTCCTGGAGAGCGCCGGCGGCGGAGCCCCACCCGCGGCGGTGAAGGCCGCCCAGAAGGCGGTCGACGCGCTGACCTCGGAAGAGCCCGAGGCGGCCGAGGCGGCCGAGGCGGTGGAGACCGGGTCGGAGACGATCGCGATCGAGGGCGCGGAGGCCGACGGCGCCACCGCCTCGGAGCAGGTTCCGGCCGTGGATCCGGCCACCGACATGGAGCCCCCGGCCGACGCCATCGCCAGGCCGTTGACCGAGCCTCTGGTCGAGATGCCGCACTGGAAGGACGTGCCGGAGGCTAAGGACGTGTCGGACTCTTAAGAGCCCGGCGTCCCGCCTCTGCTTCTTCCTTCACGTCCAGGCTGAGTCGTCGGCAAAAAACAAACAGGCAGGATTGTTTTTGGATTCCCGGCCTGGCAGGCTGGCTGACATGAGCTTCGTGGAGCCCGAGGAGCGCGTTGCGCTCCGCCAGGCGGTGCGCGACCTGGCCAAGCGGTACGGACCGGACTACGTGCGCAAGCAGGCCAAGGCCGGCTTGAAGTCGACCGAGCTGTGGGACGAGGTGGGCCGGGCCGGCTTCCTCGGCGTGAACCTGCCGGTCGAGTACGGCGGCGGAGGCGGCGGCATGGCCGATCTGGCGGCGGTCGGCGAGGAGCTGGCCCGCGCCGGCTGCCCGCTGCTGCTGATCGTGGTGTCCCCGGCCATCTGCGGCACCATCATCAGCCGCTTCGGGACCGAGCACCAGAAGCGGAAGTGGCTGCCCGGGATCTCCGACGGCTCGTTCAAGATGGCATTCGGCATCACCGAGCCGGACGCCGGCTCCAACTCGCACAAGATCACCACCACGGTGCGCCGCGACGGCGACGAGTGGGTCCTGTCCGGGCAGAAGGTCTTCATCTCCGGCGTCGACGAGTCCGACGCGGTCCTGGTCGTGTCCCGGACCAAGGACGCGGCCACGGGCAACCTGAAGCCGGCGCTCATGGTGGTCCCCACCGACGCCCCGGGCTTCACCAAGACCATGATCGAGATGGAGATCGCCGGCCCGGAGAAGCAGTTCCAGCTCTTCTTCGACGACGTCCGCCTGCCCGCCGACGCCCTGATCGGCGACGAGGACGCCGGCCTGCTCCAGCTGTTCGCGGGCCTGAACCCGGAGCGCATCATGGCCGCGGCCTTCGCGATCGGCACCGCGAAGTACGCCCTGGACAAGGCCGCCGACTACGCGAAGACCCGGACGGTCTGGCGCGACCGCCCCATCGGCACCCACCAGGGCGTGGCGCACCCGCTGGCCCAGGCCGCGGTCCACGTCGAGCTGGCCAAGGTGATGACGCAGAAGGCGGCCTGGCTCTACGACAGCGGCGACGACCTCGGCGCCGGCGAAGCCGCGAACATGGCGAAGTTCGCCGCGGCCGACGCCGCCGTGGAGGCCGTCGACCAGGCCATCCAGACCCACGGCGGCAACGGCCTGGCGACCGAGTACGGCCTGGCGCCGCTGCTCGCGGCGACCCGGGTGACCCGGATCGCGCCGGTCAGCCGGGAGATGATCCTGAACTTCGTCGCGCAGCACACGCTGGGGCTTCCGAAGTCGTACTAGTGCAGCACCGCGTTCATACTTCGGGGCTTCTCATGCGGCTTTGAGTGGGGTGCCGTCGTACGTCCAGCGGTATGGCTTGGCGGTGTCGTTCTTCGCGATCACGTAGGTCTCGATCTTGTCGATGAGGTCATCGCGGCTGGTGAAGTCGCCGTGACGGATCACGGCTCGGGTGAGGGCGGAGAAGTACAGTTCGACCTGGTTCAGCCAGGACGCGTGTGGCGGGGTCCAGTGCACGTGCCAGCGTGGGTGCGCCGCCAGCCATGCCTTGGTCTTCTTGGCCACGTGCGAGGAGCCGTTGTCGAGCACGGCGTGGATGTCACGGCCCGGTGCGATCAGCTGGTCCAGGCAGCACAGGAAGGCGATGAAGGTATCGGCGTCGTTGCGGGCGATGATCTCGGTGAGGGCTTGTCCGGTGTCGATGTCGAACGCCGCGACCAGTGAGGCGATGCCGTGGCGGACGTACTCGAACTCCCGTCGTGCCGGCTGGCCGGGTACGGCCGGGACGGCGGGGTGTTTGCGGGAGCGGGCGGCGATCGCGGTCTTCTCGTCGATGGACAACCGCACCGCCTGGGCTGGCGGGTTCAGATACAGGTCGCAGATATCGGCGGCACGCTCCCAGAACGCCGGGTCGTCGCCGCGGGTCAGCCAGCCGCGGACCTTGTGCGGCTTCAGGTCGGCCTCGGCGAGGATCCGCCCGACCTGGGATGCCGAGACGGTGATGTTCTCGGCGGCGGCCAGGCGCTGGGCGATGAGCCGGTGTGACCAGATCGCCTCCGGCCCCGGCGGGGCCGAGGTTGCGACTGCCACCACCGCGACCCGCTCGGTCTGGCCCAGCCGCCCGGGACGCCCGGGACGTTCGGCATCAGCCAGCCCGGCAAGGCCGTGCTCGGCGAACCGGCCACGCCACATGCGCACCGTACCGGTATCGGCGCCCACGACCGCGGCGATCGCGGCGTTCGTGGCACCATCGGCGGCGGACGCGGTCCGCGATGCGGCCAGCTTGGCCAACCTGCGGTGTGTCGCCTCATCCAGCACGATCGGCACCGCCTGCGGCACGGCCATCCCCACCCCCGCCTAATCAGATCCCTGGCATCAACGGGGTCGATCATCGCCGCACGGCGGGGGTATGCGGCACGATGGGACCCATGCCGAAGAACCCGCCGGAATCCATGCAGGTCAACCTGCGCCAGCGCCTCAACCGGCACGCCAAGCAGCGCTGGCCAGCGCTGGCCGGCATCGACGTGCGCTACCGGGCCGGGTTCGCCTACCTCGACGGACGGCTGCCCGACGGCGAGGTGCTCAAGCTGTGCCGACTGCGCTTCAACGGCGTCATGCACACCTGGGGCTTCGCCATCTACCTGGCCAGCAGCGACAAATATGAAGACAACATCCTGCCCTCGGGACTACCCTTCGGCAGCCCCGAGGAAGCCCTGGACTGCGCCTGCGGCCTCTACCTCAACGACCCCACCGCCTGGCTACCCCAGTCCTGAAGGAATGACGTGGTGCTGCACTAGGTCTGGGCCACTGAGTGACCGGGATCTGATTGTCATACCGCAGAGCCCGAACACCAGCACACTTTCTCGTAACAGAATGACAGAAACCTCCCATTGTCGGCGATGTCCGATTACAGTTGATTCGAGCACGAAAGTTCGAATCACCCGGGAGGGACCCCATGACCGCCGTCAGCAACCTGCCGCACCCCCGCACCGCCCACACCGACCTCACCGAACGGGTCGACGATCTCGATGCCCTGATCTGGGCCGCCGCCCGGGACACCGACGACCCGCAGCTGGCCGTCCTCAGAGCCCGCGAGTTCGCCGAGTCGGTCTTCATAGGAATCGTCCTGACCATCGGGTCCGGGGCGCACCGGCTCAACTGCTCAGTACCGACGTCATCCGGCCCCGTCACCGCTGGCGAGGACCTGCGGCTGGACATCGCCACGGAGATCCCGGCGGTCGGCCTGCCGGCGTCCGGGGCCGAGCGCGAGCTGTGCGAGCTGTTCGCGCTGGCGCACGTCAGCGGCGCCGAGGCGACACTGATCCTGCGCTCGCGTCCGCTGCTGGAGCCGGACGCCGGCTCCGGGACGCCCGGATACGTGGTGCGCGGCTGGCGCGTGGCCGGCGGCACGACTACGCCGATCGACGCCGCCGGGATGTTCGCCTTCTGTTGTTCCGAGGCCAGCAGCGGCGAGCCGCTCCCCCTGGACCCCAACACCCGCTATGTCGACGCCCGGGCGCTGGTCACCCCACCGGGGCCGGACTGAGCCAGTCGGCGTGGTAGGCCGCCCAGTCGGCCGGGGTCGCGGCGAAGTCGACGTACAGCGCGACGCCGAACGGCCGGGACGACGGATGTGCGCCGAGCCCCAGGCGTACCCCGTCCAGCGCCGCGGGCATGGTCTCGGCGTTGACCCAGTGGCCGGGGTCGTGGGTGTGGAAGGCCGGGACCCCGATGAAGAGCTGGACGTTCCGCGGCACCGCGCTCAGGGCCACCTGTGTCTGCCGGGCCACATAGCCCCGGTAGGCCCACGCCGTGGGCAGGGAGGTGTCGTAGGCCATGACCGCCACCTGGTCGCAGTCCACCGCGACCCGGTGGAGGTAGTCCTGGGACCACCACTTCGGATGCCCGGCCAGGAAGTCGCCCGGGAACCGGAAGCCGGACAGCGGCTCCACCTGCGGCACCGACGCCGACAGCAGCGCGTGGTGGGACGCGGTGACGGTGTGCGCCGCGCCGAGCACGTCCAGGAAGCCGGGGTCGCCGTCGGAGACCGGCTCGAAGTCGAAGTGGACGCCGTCGAACCCGCGGTCCAGCGCGGCGCCCACCCCCGCCACTATCCGGCCTCTGGTGGCGGGATCGTCCAGATGCAGGCTCGGCCCGCCGACGACCTGCCCGAGCCAGGCCTGGACCCGCACCCCGGGAAGCTCCCGGTGGACGGCGCCGATGAACCACTCGGCCTTCGGACTGCGCGCCGGGTTCAGCGAGCCGTCCATCTCGAAGGGGCCGTCGTGCACGAACAGATCCTTGATACCTGAAGAGCGAACCTGGGCCACCAGGGCCTGGAGGTCGGCGTCGGTCTTCGGCGCCCCGGCGCTGCCGGGCTGCCACCCGACCCAGGCGTGGCCCAGCCACAGGGCGTCGTCGCCGGTACTGTGCGCGGCGGCCGGGGGCGTGCCGGCGCCTTCCGCGAACAACGCCGCACCGGTGACGCCGACCAGCGTGGCCAGCAGGGCGCACAGCGCCACCAGCGCCGCCAGGGCCCTGCGCCACCACCGCGGCAGGCTCCGGTACCAGGCGACGGGCCGATTCAGCGGGTTGCGCCGCCGGGGCCCGGGTATCTCATCGGGCTCGACCGCGGGCTCAACCACCGACTCGACCACCGGGTCGCCCCTTTCCGACGGCGGGCTCTCGACGCCGTCGCCGCCCCGCCTATGCGCACACCGGCTCCGACCCCACCTCGGTCACCTCAGCCGACAACCCTGACGACGCGGCGACGACCGGCACCGGTTCCCAGCCCGCCTCGGCCGCCCGCAGCGCGGCCACCCGCACCGCCGAGCGGCGATCGAGCAGCAGCCACGCCGGCACACCGGCCGCGCCGAGCACCAGGCTCGCCCACAGCACCGCCGAGGCGCCGATGGCGCTCAGCGCCCAACCGCCCAGCAGCGGACCGACGATTCCGGCGACGCTCCAGGCCAGCGTCGACATGCCCTGATACCGCCCGCGCAGGTGCGCCGGCGCCAGATCCGCCCCCAACGCCATCTGCGGCGGCGTGCTCCCGATCTCCGCGATCGTCCACACCGCCACCGAGCCCGCGTAGACCCCCATCGGGTGTCCCACCACCGAGATCAGCAGCGGCACCGCGAACCCCGCTCCCATCAGGAACGACGAGGCGGCCAGCACCGAGCCATGGGTGTAGCGGCGCATCCAGGTCGTCATCGGCAGCTGCAGCACCCCGATGAGGATGCCGTTGAGCGCCGCGACGGCCCCGTACGCCCCGGGCCCGAGACCGTCCTGGCCCATCATGATCGGCTGCACCGTCTGCGCCTGCGAATAGATGATCGCCCCGACCAGCACCGCCCCCAGGAACCCCAGGAAGACCCGGTCCCGCAGCACATCGGCCAAGCTCCCGGCCGGCGCAGCGACTATCGCGCCCGCACCGTCCGAGCCCTCCGCAGCCCCGGCCACCGGCCGCGTCTCCGGCACCGTGAAGAAGACGACGACCGCGCAGCCCACATTCGCCAGCGCATCACCCATGAACAACAGCGAATACCCGTGCGAAGCCACCGCCCCCGCCGACAGCATGGCAACCGCGAACCCCAGATTGATCGCCCAGTAGTTCAGCGCATAGGCCCGCCCCCGATCCCCCGACGGCACGATGTCCGCGATGATCGCCCCCGTCGCCGGCCGCGTCGCGTTGTTGGCCAACCCCGCCAAGAACGCCAACACCGCGATCAGCCCCACCGAGTGCACCGACCCGAGCGCCACCAACGTCACCGCCGAGGCCACCAGCGCCCCCAACAAGGTCCCCCGCCGCCCCACCCGGTCAGCCAGCACACCCCCCACCACCGCGGAAACCGCAGCCCCCACAGCATTCAACGCGGCAACGAACCCCGCAAAAGCCGCCGAATGCCCCAACGACCGCGTCAGGTAGTACGACAAGAACGGCGCCACGAACGCCCCCGTCCGCGCCACCAACGTACTGACCCACACCCACCAGAAAACGCGCGGCAGCCCCCCGACATCCAGCACACGCAGCACCCTCGCCCGCACAACCCCACCCCAGTCCACGCCGCCAACCCGCAGCCACCCAGCACGCGGTAATCACCACCCCGCCGCGCGAGACGTTACCGACGAGGTCCGACACCCGCACCGGCTTTTCAGCAGCCCCGGCCCAGACACGCGCGGCGCCCGACGGCGTTCACGGGGCGCGATCTGGTCAACCGGGAACGGGATGACGACCTGGATACCGCACCGCCGCAGGTGGCCGCAGATCGCTTTCGACGAGTAGGCCTGTCGGCGCTCGGCCAGCTCCGGCGGACTCGCCTCACCCCCGAAGATCAACAACCTGACGTCAGCCAGCGCGCGTGCCGCCAACAAGCCCGCGCATAGCCCTCCGAAGCAATCCCGCCCCAGACAACGCCAAAGGGCCCGGATCCGTAGATCCGAGCCCTCCGAACAAGTGGGCGATACTGGGATTGAACCAGTGACCTCTTCCGTGTCAGGGAAGCGCTCTCCCGCTGAGCTAATCGCCCGTGCTGTATTACATTGTCTTGCTCACTGCTGGTCCTGCTGCCCTGCTACTTGCCGTCGTGCGAGGTGGTGACGGGATTTGAACCCGTGTAGACGGCTTTGCAGGCCGTTGCCTCGCCTCTCGGCCACACCACCGTGGGAGTGGGCTCGATCAGGCGTGGAACACGGTACCCGACCAGCCTTCCAACCGAGCGGATGACGAGACTCGAACTCGCGACCCTCACCTTGGCAAGGTGATGCTCTACCAACTGAGCCACATCCGCGTGCGCTTCCGGGGTTTTCGCTTGGTTTCCCTCGCTGCGCCCCCTGGCGACACCATGAACTGTAGCGGATAGGGCCGGGGATCCAAAAACCATTCCCCTCAGGCGTCACAGGGTTGGGTTGAAATCATCTCGAACTTGGGCAGAACGGTGTCCATGGTCTCACTGGGCGAGCATGCCGCTACACTGAGTCGCCATTCGTTCGGGTGGTTCGGCGGTGGTGGCCGGTCGGGGTGCTGGTCCGCGCGGCGACGATGGTGCGGGCCGGTCGGCGGGTCGGCGGTCGGTCCGGGTTTCTGGTGTGGACGGGAAGAGGTGCGGGGATGGCGCGGCTGAGGCGGCGGGTCGCACGGATGGCGGCGTGGGGCGTCGCGGGGGTGCTGACGGTGGCCGGGGTGGCTGCGGCCACCGCGCTGGGAGCGCCGGCGACGCCCGTGGCGGCGACGTTGCGGCCGATTCCGCGGATCGTCGGGGGTGCCGCGGCACCGGATGGTGCGTATCCGTTCATGGCCGCGTTGCAACAGTGGGTCGGCAACGGTTACCTCACCATCTGCGGCGGGACGCTCATCGCGCCGGATGAGGTGCTGACCGCGGCGCATTGCGTGGACCAGTGGTCGGTCGGGCAGGCGGCTTCTGACGGGGAGCCCAAGGAGCGCGTCATCGTGGGGCGGACTGTGCTGAGCGCCAGTGACGGCGCGGTTCGGCTGCCCCAGGCCATCCGCGTGGATCCGACCTGGGACTCGGCCACCGAGTCCGACGACGCCGCGGTGGTGCAGCTCGACTCGCCGATCGACGGCGTCGCCTCGCCGAACATGCCGACCTCCGGCAACCAGGCCTACGAGCAGCCCGGGACCCCGGCGCGCGCCATCGGCTGGGGCAGCACCCAGCCGCAGGGACCGGCCGACGTCGGCGGCGGCGTCTACCCGGACGAGCTGCGCCAGGTGGACCTCCCGCTGGTCGGCGACGTCCCCTGCCAGAGCGTGTTCGACGGCGTCCGCAATCCCGCGCTCTACCCTCAGGAGATGCTCTGCGCCGGGGGCGACGGCCGGCACGACGCCTGCACCGGCGACAGCGGCGGCCCGCTGCTGAGCCCGCTGCCCGGCGGCACCTGGGAGCTGATCGGCGTCACCAGTTGGGGCAACGGTTGCGCGGTCCCGGGCACGCCCGGCGTGTTCACCCGCCTGTCGGCGCCGGACATCCACAACTTCGTGGCCAGCGCGAGCGGGGCATCCGACTTCGGACCGTGAAGGCCGTGAAGGCTGTGAACGTCCCGAAGGCGGAAGGCGGGAAGATCGGGCCGGGAGCGGCCCGGTCAGCAGCCGGGAGACAATGAGATGTGCCCTCCCGCCCGACTCCCATATCCGGCCCCGAGCCCGTGGCCCACTTCGCCGGCCGGCTCGCGACCGGGCTGCGCGACGTCACCTCGGACCTGACCGCCCTGGACTCCGGCGGCTTCTGGGCCGTCGTGGGCACCTACGAAGGCGCCTGGACGCTGGCGCGCTTCGACGACGTCCGGGACGCTCCCCTGCCGCCGCCGAGGGCGCCTTGGCGCGGCCCCGACCGCGATGCGTGGGTCTCCTCCATGGATCAGGGCGCCTATGTCGGCGCCGTGAAAGCCATCCGCGACGAGATAGCCTCCGGCGAGGTCTACCAGGTGAACCTGTGCCGGGTCCTGTCCGCGCCGATCGATCCGCGGGCCGAGCCGCTCGCGCTGGCCGCGCGCCTGCGCATGGGGAATCCCGCTCCGTACGCCGGCTTGGTGGACGTCCCCGGGACCCGCGTGGTGACCGCCTCCCCCGAACTCTTCCTGCGCCGCGAGGGCCGCTCCGTCACCTCGGAGCCCATCAAGGGCACCGCCCGGACCGCGGCGGAGTTCCTGCCGAAGGACACCGCCGAGAACATCATGATCGTCGACCTGGTCCGCAACGACCTGGCGCGGGTCGCCGAGATCGGCTCCGTGGAGGTGCCCGCGCTGCTGCGTGTCGAGCCGCACCCCGGGCTCGTCCACCTGGTCTCGACCGTGACCGCCGAGCTCGCTGCCGGCGCCGGCTGGCCCGAGCTGATCGCGGCCACCTTCCCGGCCGGGTCCATCACCGGCGCCCCCAAGAGCAGTGCGCTGCGCATCATCGACGAGTTGGAGAACGCTCCGCGCGGCCCCTACTGCGGCGCCATCGGCTGGGTGGACGCCGACCGCGGGATCGGGGAGCTGGCGGTGGGCATCCGGACCTTCTGGTGGCAGGGCGACCGACTGTGCTTCGGGACCGGGGCCGGCATCACGTGGGGATCCGATCCGCAGGGAGAATGGGACGAGACCGAGCTCAAGGCCGCGCGACTGCTGGCGGTCGCGTCCGGTCCGCAGCCGTCCGGGCAGTGAAGGAGACTTGGGAGCCATGAGCACTGACAAAGTCTGGGTCGGCTCCGGCCTGGTCGACGCCGCGACCCCGCACATCTCGGTCTTCGACCACGGCTTCACCGTCGGCGACGGGGTGTTCGAGGCGGTCAAGGCGGTCGGCGGCCGGCCGTTCGCACTGACCCGGCACCTCGCGCGGCTGGCCCGTTCGGCCGACGGCCTGGGGCTGCCCCCGGTGGACGTGGACGCCGTCCGGCACGCGGTGATCGAGACGCTGCTCGCCAACGACGTGCCGCCGCTGGCCCGCATCCGGATCACTTACTCCGCGGGCCTGGCCCCGCTCGGCTCCGAACGCGGCGACCAGGGGCCCACGCTGGTGGTCGCCATCGCCGCGAGCAAGGCCCGCGCCGAGACCACGGCCATCGCCACCGTGCCCTGGCCCCGCAACGAGCGCGGAGCGCTGGCGGGCATCAAGACGACCTCCTACGCCGAGAACGCTAAAGCGTTGGCCCACGCACAGCGCGCCGGAGCCACGGAAGCGGTGTTCGCCGACACGACCGGCCGCCTGTGCGAAGGCACCGGCAGCAACATCTTCGTGGTCCGCGACGGCCGCATCATGACGCCGACCCTGGACACCGGCTGCCTGGCCGGCATCACCCGCGCCCTGGTGCTGGAGTGGGTGCCCGCCGAGGAGACCGACCTGCCGATCGAGGCCCTGCTGGACGCCGACGAGATCTTCCTGACCTCGACGCTGCGCGACGTGCAGGGCGTGCACCGCGCGGACGGCCGCGAGGTGGCCGCGCCGGGCCCGCTCACCAAGGCCGCCATGGCCGTGTTCGCCGAGCGCTCCGCCGAGGACCACGACCCGCAGTAGCGGCTCCAGCGCCTGCACCGAGCCCATCGAGGCCACCAAGGCCACCGATTCCGCGATTCCAGCAGTTCCAGCAGTCCCAGCAGTTCCAGCAGTTCCAGCGATTCCCCCGGAACCTCAGCAGGCCCAGGCCCAGGCCCAGCCCCAGGCGCAGGAAACGCAACGCCCCCGCCGATGGTGATCGCATCGGCGGGGGCGGGTCGGTTGGGGACCGTGCGCCTCAGTTGTCCGCGAACAGGTGCACGAGCTCGGCGTCCAGGTCGTAGAAGCGGTGCTCCAGCCCGGGCGGGACCGCCGTGTTGGTGCGCTTGAGGAAGGATTCCAGGGCCCGCGCGGGAGCCTCCAGGAGCGCCTCCCCTTCGGGCGAGCTGAGCGCCAGACACACGATCGCCTGCCCGCGGCTGCGCGAGGGCCACACCCGCACGTCGCCCGTTCCGGTGGGGCGCCGCAGCCCCTCGGCCAGCAGCTCCCGGGCGAAGACCCAGTCCACGGTGTCCTGCCCGCCGGTGTGGAACGTGGCGTGCACGGCGTAAGGGTCGGCGGTGTCGTAGCGCAGGCCCGCGGGGACCGGCAGCGAGGAGTCGCCGGAGATGACGAGACGCAGCTGCAGCTCACAGGTGACCGATGAGCTCATGGCGGTCGGCCTTTCGCTAGGAGTGCGCCGAGGCGGGCGGTCCCGTACTCAGCGGTTCACACCCCCGCGTTCCTAGTGGTTCGCGTCGAGGGGCGCGAAGGAGGAATGCCACGGTCCGGTGGTCGGTAAACCCGTGTGCCCGGTATACGGCGATGTGCGTAGGCCATCAGGTCGAGGACAAGACCTTGACGTGCACGACAGGCGCCTCGGCGACACGAGGCGCAATCCCCCGAATCGGGACAGAACACACCGTATACCACCAGTGACACAGTGTGACGAATTCCACGCTTTCCGGCGGGTCGCCGACCCTTACCCGGAATGCCACGCGCGGCGAGGAAAGGGGTGCGCACGGGACCGTTCGGATGCGGTAAGGTTACGGACGTCGGAACGGCCCGCAAGGGCGCGCCGACCAGGCAAGGGCGATTAGCTCAGCGGGAGAGCACTGCCTTCACACGGCAGGGGTCACTGGTTCGATCCCAGTATCGCCCACCCGAAAACGGGCCGCCATCTCATCGGAGATGGCGGTCTTCTTGTCTTTCCGCTTGCCTTTCCGCAGGATCATCGGGCCCTGCGCGTCACCGCACTCCGCGCGGCCGGTACTGGACACTGATCCGCGGGCCCAGCGGCCGCGCCGATTTCGGCACGGCGTGCTCCCAGGTCCGTTGGCAGCTGCCGCCCATCACCAGCAGGTCGCCGTGGCCGACTTCGTAGCGCAGGGTCGGGGCTCCGCCGCCGCGCGGTCGCAGGGCCAGGGTGCGGGGTGTCCCGAGCGACAGGATCGCGACCATCGTGTCCTCCGACGAGCCGCGGCCGATGGTGTCGCCGTGCCAGGCCACGCTGTCGCGGCCGTCGCGGTACAGGCACAGGCCGGCGGTGGTGAAGGGCTCGCCGAGTTCGGGGCCGTAGTGGCCGTCGAGGGTCGCGCGCGCCTCGGTGAGCAGCGGGTCGGGGAGGGCTTCGCCGTCGCCGTAGAAGCACAGCAGGCGGGGGACGTCGACCACGCGTTCGTACATCATCCGGCGTTCGGCGCGCCAGGGGACGACATCCATCAGACGCGCGAACAGTTCGTCGGCTCCGGAGACCCAGCCGCGGCGCAGATCCACCCAGGCGCCGTCGGCCAGTGTCACGCGCTCCACCGTCGCGCCGAGCGCGCCCACGGTCTGGGGCGTGTCGACGTCGAGGAGGGAGCCTTGGAACCAGGCGTCGTCGAACATGTGTGCAATTCTAAGCGAAGCCGCTGACGGGGCCGCTATCGTCGAGTCCCACACCATCTCAACGTCAAGAGCACCACAGGAGTCACGCCGCATGAGCGCCACGCTCGTCGCCAAGGAACTCACCGCCGGCCACGGCGACCGCGTCCTGTTCTCCGGCCTGGACCTCGTGGTCTCCCCCGGCGACGTGGTCGGCCTGGTCGGGGTCAACGGCGCCGGCAAGTCCACGCTGCTGCGCCTGCTCGCCGGCCTGGACAAGCCCGAGAACGGCGGCGTCCAGCTGAGTCCGCCGAGCGCCACGATCGGCCACCTGCCGCAGGAGCCCGAGCGCCGGCCGAACGAGACGGTCCGGCAGTTCCTGGGCCGCCGCACCGGAGTGAGCGCCGCGCAGGAGGCCCTGGACGCCGCGACGGCCGACCTCGTCGAGAGCGCCCCCGGCGCCGACGACGCGTACTCCGAGAGCCTGGAGCGCTGGCTGAGCCTGGGCGGCGCGGACCTCGACGAGCGCGCCGAGGCGGTGGCCGCCGACCTGGGGCTGGCCGTGGACCTGGACCAGACCATGGCCTCGCTGTCCGGCGGCCAGGCCGCGCGCGCCGGCCTGGCCTCGCTGCTGCTGAGCCGCTACGACGTCTTCCTGCTCGACGAGCCGACCAACGACCTGGACCTGGACGGCCTGGAGCGGCTGGAGCGCTTCGTCTCCGAGTTGCGCGCGCCGGTGGTCCTGATCAGCCACGACCGCGAGTTCCTGGCGCGCACCGTGACCCGCGTCGTCGAGCTCGATCTCGCGCAGCAGCTGATCCGCCAGGTTGGCGGCGGCTATGAGGACTTCCTGCGGGAGCGGGAGGTCGAGCGGCAGCACGCGCGCGAGGAGTACGAGGACTACGCCGACACGAAGGCGGGCCTGGAGGCGCGAGCCCGGATGCAGCGCAACTGGCTGGACAAGGGCGTCAAGAACGCGCTGAAGAAGCGGCCGGACAACGACAAGATGCTCGCCAAGGCGCGGGCTGAGTCGACCGAGAAGCAGGCCGCGAAGGCCCGCCAGACCGAGAAGCGCATCGAGCGCCTGGAGGTCGTGGACGAGCCGCGCAAGGAGTGGGAGCTGCGGATGACGATCGCCGCCGCGCCCCGCTCCGGCGCCGTGGTGGCGACGCTGCGGGAGGCCGTGGTCCGCCGCGGCGACTTCACCCTGGGCCCGGTGAGCCTGCAGATCGACTGGGCCGAGAAGGTGGCGATCACCGGCGCCAACGGCTCGGGCAAGACGACGCTGCTGGCCGCGCTGCTCGGCCGGCTGCCGCTGGACGAGGGCACCGCCTCCCTGGGCTCGGGTGTGGTCGTCGGCGAGGTCGACCAGGCGCGCGGGCTCTTCCTGGGCGAGCAGGCACTGCTGCGGGCCTTCGAGGAGCAGGTGCCGGAGATGGAGCCGGCCGAGGTCCGCACACTGCTGGCGAAGTTCGGGCTGAAGGCCGAGCACGTGCTGCGCTCGGCGGCGACCCTGTCCCCCGGCGAGCGGACCCGGGCGGCGCTGGCGCTGCTGCAGGCCAGGGGCGTGAACCTGCTGGTCCTGGACGAGCCGACGAACCACCTGGACCTGGCAGCGATCGAGCAGCTGGAGGCGGCGCTGGCCAACTACCCGGGGACGCTGCTGCTGGTCACGCACGACCGGCGGATGCTGGAGGCGGTGCAGACGACGCGGCGGCTGAGCGTGGATGCCGGGAAGGTGACCGAGCTCTGAGGGCTCGCTAAGGGGCTCGCTGAAGGGCTCCCTGAGGAGCTCGCTGAAAACCTCGCTGAGGGGCTACAGCGATCGCTTTCCCTCGGCGAAGAACTCCGCGATCCCCTCGACCGTCGCGGCCAGCGGCTGCGCCGCCCCGAACGGTGCATTCCAGAACGGTCCCGTGCGCGGCTTGAACGGCCCGACGTACATGTAGGGCTCGTCGAGGAATGTGTCGCCCAGGGAGACGCCGTAGTTGACCTCGTCCATGGTGACGGCGACGTCGAAGTGCTCCGGCCACAGCACCGGCGTCTGGTCCGGCGCGAAGCGGCGCAGACCCTGATCGCCGCGGTCCAGCGCGGCGAGGAGGGTCCGGGCGGTATCCGGGTCCACGACCGGGCGGTCCGAGGGCTGGGCGCCAGAGCCTTCGCCATAGAGGCCTTCCGGGGCGCCGGCGACCACACCCAGGCGGGAGCCGATCTCGGCATAGGTGGCGCCGCGCAGGTCCACCGCGGCGTCGTGGGTCCGCAGCTTCCGGTGGTCGAGGCGCAGGTCAGGTGCCGCGATCGTGGCGATGGCACCGGGCAGGACGCGGAGCCTGATGGTGCCGTGCTGACGGTACTGCGGCCCGGCGAGCAGCAGCTCGGCTATGCCATGCAGGGAGGCCCTGGTCGTCTGGTCGGAACCCATCGTGTGCTCCCATCCGCCGGCGGCGTGGCCCCGGCGATAACCAGAAGAAGTAAAGCCTGCGGCCACCCTATCCTTGAACTGCCATGGACTCTCAGCTCAAGACGGCTCCGCTCGCCGAACTCACAGCTCGCCTCGCGGAGCTGACGCCGCATGACCGGCGTCGCCTGTCGCGCCGCATCGACGGTGCCCGCCGTATCCGCAACCCGCAGGCGCTGCAGGCCGTGGCGGCGGAGATCGAGGTCGAGATCCAGGCCGCCGCGGGCCGGGCGCAGGCCCGGCGGGCCAGCATCCCGGAGATCACCTATCCGGAGAACCTGCCGGTCAGCGCGCGCAAGGACGACATCGCCGCGGCGATCCGGGACCACCAGGTCGTGGTGATCGCCGGTGAGACCGGCTCGGGCAAGACGACCCAGATCCCGAAGATCTGCCTGGAGCTGGGCCGGGGCGTGGCCGGGCTGATCGGGCACACCCAGCCGCGCCGGCTGGCCGCCCGCACCGTGGCCGAGCGCATCGCCGAGGAGCTGGGGCAGCCGCTGGGCGAGTCCGTCGGCTACAAGGTCCGCTTCACCGACCATTCCAGCGACAACACGCTGGTCAAGCTGATGACCGACGGCATCCTGCTGGCCGAGATCCAGCAGGACCGCACGCTCAGCCGCTACGACACGATCATCATCGACGAGGCACACGAGCGGTCGCTGAACATCGACTTCCTGCTCGGCTATCTCAAGAACCTGCTGCCGCGCCGCCCCGACCTGAAGCTGATCATCACCTCGGCCACCATCGACCCGGAGCGGTTCGCCCGGCACTTCGCCGACCGGGACGGCCAGGACGCCCCGATCGTGGAGGTGTCCGGCCGCACCTATCCGGTCGAGGTCCGCTACAGGCCGCTGCTGCTGGATGCCCCCGACCCCGATGGCGATGCAGACGCCGCGGACCGCGACCAGATCCAGGCGATCAGCGACGCTGTGGACGAGCTCGGCCGGGAGGGCCACGGCGACATACTCGTGTTCCTGTCCGGGGAGCGCGAGATCCGCGACACGGCGGACGCCCTTAAGAAGCGCAACCTGCGCACCACGGAGATCGTCCCTCTTTACGCACGCCTCAGTACCGCCGAGCAGCACAAGGTCTTCGAGCCCCACGCCGGCCGCCGCGTCGTCCTGGCGACCAACGTCGCCGAGACCAGTCTCACCGTCCCGGGTATCCGCTATGTGATCGACCCGGGCACCGCGCGCATCTCCCGCTACAGCAACCGCACTAAGGTGCAGCGCCTGCCGATCGAGCCGGTGTCGCAGGCCTCGGCGAACCAGCGCAAGGGTCGCTGTGGCCGCACCAGCGACGGTATCTGCATCCGGCTGTACTCCGAGGACGACTTCCTGTCGCGTCCGGAGTTCACCGAGCCGGAGATCCTGCGCACCTCGCTGGCGTCCGTCATCCTGCAGATGAGCGCGCTGGGCCTCGGCGACGTCGCCGCGTTCCCGTTCCTGGACCCGCCGGACGCCCGCAACATCCGCGACGGCGTGAACCTGCTCCACGAGCTCGGCGCGCTCGACCCGGAGGAGCAGGACCCGCGCAAGCGCCTGACGCCGGTCGGCCGCAAGCTCGCCCAGCTCCCGGTGGACCCGAAGCTCGGCCGCATGGTCCTGGAGGCGGACCGCAACGGCGCGCTGAAGGAAATAATGATCATCGCCGCCGCGCTGTCGATCCAGGACCCGCGCGAGCGTCCCGCGGACAAGCAGCAGGCCGCCGCCGAGAAGCACGCCCGCTTCAAGGAACAGGGTTCGGACTTCCTGGCGTGGCTGAAGCTGTGGGACTACATCAAGGAGAAGCAGAAAGAGCTCTCCTCGAACCAGTTCCGGAAGCTCTGTAAAGCGGAGTTCCTGCATTACCTGCGCATCCGCGAGTGGCAGGACGTGCACAGCCAGCTCAAGCAGATCGCCAAGCAGCTGGAGCTCACCCCGAACAGCACCGAGGCCGGTCCCGACCAGATCCATATCAGTCTGCTCAGCGGACTGCTGTCGCACATCGGCCTGAAGGACACGGAGTCCTTCGAGTACATCGGCGCACGCAATGCGAAGTTCGCCATCTCCCCCGGCTCGGTCCTCTTTAAGAAGTCGCCGCAGTGGGTCATGGCGGCCGAACTCGTGGAGACGACCCGCTTGTGGGGACGCGTGGTCGCCACCATCAAGCCGGAATGGGCTGAGCCGCTGGCGCAGCACTTGGTGAAGCGCACGTATAGCGAACCCCACTGGGAGAAGTCCGCGGGCGCCGTCATGGCGTTCGAGAAGGTGACGCTCTACGGGATCCCGATCGTCGCCTCCCGCAAAGTGAACTACGGCCGCGTCGACCCCGAGGTGTCGCGCGAGCTGTTCATCCGCCACGCACTCGTCGAGGGCGACTGGCAGACGCATCACAAGTTCTTCTCCGAGAACCGCAAACTGCTCGCCGAAGTCGAGGAGCTGGAGAACCGCGCACGCCGCCGCGATATCCTGGTCGACGACGAGACGCTCTTCGTCTTCTACGACGACCGCGTACCGGCCGACGTGGTCTCCGCGCAGCACTTCGACTCCTGGTGGAAGAAGTCCAGCCGGGAGCAGCCGGACCTGCTGAGTTTCGAGAAGTCGATGCTCATCAACGACGGCGCGGGCGCCGTGGTCGAGCAGGACTACCCGGACTCCTGGCGGCAGAACCGGATGAAGTTCCGGCTGACCTACCAGTTCGAGCCGGGCACGGACGCCGACGGTGTCACCGTGCACATCCCGCTGACCGTGCTCAACCAGGTCACCGCCGACGGCTTCGACTGGCTGATCCCGGGCCTGCGCGAGGAGCTGCTCACCGCGCTGATCAAGTCGATGCCCAAGGCGCTGCGGGTGAACTTCGTGCCGGCGCCGAACTTCGCCCGGGCGCTGCGCCAGAGCCTGGTGCCCAACTCCGACCCGCTGCTGGACGCGATCGCCCGCGAGCTGCGCGCGGTCTCCGGACACCGGGTCGAGCCGGCGGACTTCGACGTGCAGCGCGTCCCGGACCACTTGAAGATGACCTTCCGCATCGTCGACGACAAGGGCCGCAAGCTCGCCGAGGGCAAGGACCTGGAGGCGCTGAAGCTCAAGCTCAAGGTCAAGACCCGCGACGTCATCAACGACGCGGCCGACGGCCTGGCCCGCGAAGGGCTGAAGACCTGGAGCGTCGGCACGCTGGCCCAGACCTTCGAGCAGAAGCGGCGCGGGCTGACCATGAAGGCCTACCCCGCGCTGGCCGACGCCGGCGACAGCGTGGCGGTGCGGCTCTACGACACGGCCGAGGACCAGCGCCGGGCCATGGCCGCCGGCACCCGCCGGATGCTGCTGCTCAACGTCAACTCGCCGATCAAATACCTCAACGGCCGGCTGAGCAATCCAGCCAAGCTGGCGCTGAGCCACAACCCCTACGGCAACGCCCTGGCGCTGCTGGAGGACTGTGTCGCGTGCGCGGCGGACCACCTGATCGCCCGGAACGGCGGTCCGGCCTGGGACGAGGCGGGCTACCAGAAGCTGTTCGACGCGGTGCGCGCCGACCTGGCCGACACCTCGATGCAGGTGGTGCAGACCGTCGAGCGGGTCTTGTCGGTCTGGCACGAGGTGGAGCGCAAGCTCAAGGCCACCACCAGCCGCTCCCTGCTCACCGCCCTGGCCGACGTCCGCGACCAGCTCAGCGGGCTGATCCACAAGGGCTTCGTGGCCGAGACCGGCTTCGACCAGCTGCCGCAGCTGGTCCGCTACCTGCGGGCCGTGGACCGGCGTCTGGACAAGCTCCCGGACAACCCGAACCAGGACCAGCTGCTGATGTTCCAGATCCACGACGTCCGCGACGAGTACCAGCTGCTGCTGGACCGGCTGCCGGCCGGCCGGCGCGGCGACCCGGATGTGCGGCGGGTCCGCTGGATGATCGAGGAGCTGCGGGTCAGCCTGTTCGCCCAGCAGCTCGGAACCCCGGAGACGGTCTCGGCCAAGCGGATCTATCGGGCGATCGACGCGGTCGAGGGCTGACGAGCACCGGCAGGGCTCAACGGCATCATCCATTCGGCGTATCAGGACTCGTGCGGCGACGGTAGGATCCAGCCTCATGAGCCCTGCCGCCGGGACCCCATGGTCCGACCCCGTCGCCGCCCCGTCCAGGGACGCCGGGGCCGATCCCGCAAGCCGGATAGACACCTCCAAGCCGCACACGGCGCGGATCTACGACTACTGGATCGGCGGCAAGCAGAACTTCCCGGCCGACCGCGAGGTCGCCGAGAAGGTGGCCGAGGCGATGCCGGCGGTGCCGATGATCGCGCGGGCGAACCGGGCGTTCCTGGGACGCGCCGTGCGGTACGCGGCGCAGCAGGGGGTGAAGCAGTTCCTGGACATCGGCGCCGGGCTGCCGGCCGCCGGGAACACCCACGAGGTGGCGCAGTCCGTGCACCCGGACGCCTCGGTGGTCTACGTCGACAACGACCCGCTGGTCACCGTGCACGGCCGGGCCCTGCTCGCCGACGAAGACCGGACCCGCGTCTTCGAAGGCGATCTGCGGGACCCGAAGGCGATCCTGACGCACCCGGACGTCACCGCGCTGATCGACTTCGACCGGCCGGTGGCCCTGCTGCTGGTCGCGGTGCTGCACTTCTTCCCGGACGCCGACGACCCGGCCGGCGTGATCGCCGCCCTGACCGAAAACCTGGCACCGGGCAGCCACCTGGTCATCTCGCACGCGGGCTCCGACCTGCTGCCGAGGGACCAGGACAAGCTGCAGATCTACCAGAAGGCCGCCGAGGGTGCGGCCCGCGACCACGCGCGGATCACCGCCTTCTTCGAGGGCTTCGATCTGATCGACCCCGGCCTGGTACGGGTGCCGTTGTGGCACCCGACCGAGGAGCCGCCGGCGGATATCGACCAGTACTGGATGTACGGCGGTGTCGGCCGGAAGCGGTGATAACCCCTAACAGGGTTCAGAGCTTTACGCCGCCCCGCTGTCCCGACTGTCCCGGAACGCCCCGCCCTGAGGCCCCGGGACAAACCCGGTAGCGGCCGGAGACCTGCGACATCCCGCATGTCACAGCCCTTTCACGGTTCCGGACCCGCGTTGCAGCCCGGGGGGGCCGAGCCGAAATGATGGCTGCGTGTCCCAGCAACCGGAACAGGCCGCACCGCTGACTCTGCAGATCCTCCCCGACGGGAGCGAGCGGGTCTTCGACGGAACCCGCCGGGTCGTCATCGGCCGCGACCCCAACCAGGCCGACGTGATCGTCGCCGAGCCGCGGGCGTCCCGGGTCCACGCGACGTTGTACCTCCAGGGTGGCGCGTGGGTCCTGGAGGACGCCTCGAGCCAGGGCACGTTCGTGCAGAACACCCGTCTGACGGCGCCGATGGCGCTGCCGGGGCCGGTGGTGGTGCGGCTCGGCCACCCAGTGGACGGGCAGGAGGTGCGCCTGGTGCCCGGGGCGCGCCGGCCCAACCTGCCGCCGCCCGGACAGCCGGGGCAGCCCGGGCAGGCAGGACAGCAGGGCCCGCAGGCACAGCAGGCACAGCAGGCACAGCCCGGCTATCAGCAAGCCGGCCCCGCACCACAGCAGGGATTCCCGGGGCAGCCGTTCCCAGGTCCGCGGGGACAGCCGGGACCGAAGCCCTCACAGCAGGGACACCCCGGGCAGCAGGCGCCTCAGGGCCCTGGCGCCCCCATTGGCAGCGCCACCATCATCAACCCCCAGCCGTGGGCCCAGCAGCCTGGCGCCGTCCCACAGGCCGCTCCGTACGTGCCCCAGCAGAGCCCGGGACAGCAGCCGCAGCAGCCGCGCCTCGGTGAGTACACCGGCGTCTACCAGACCTCCAACACGCTGCGAATAGGCCGCGACGCCGCCAACGACATCGTCCTGCACGACCTGCAGGCCTCGCGCTTCCACGCCGAGCTGCAGTTCCGCGGCGGCCGCTTCGAGATCGTCGACAAGGGCAGCCACAACGGCACCTACCTGAACGGCGTGCGCGTCAACCGCGCCGAGGTGCGCGAGGGCGCGATCATCGCGATAGCCCGGCACCTGCTGCGCTTCCACAACGGCATGCTCCAGGAGTTCGTCGACACCGGCGGGATCACCTTCTCCGCGGCGAACCTCGGCGTGCTGGCCGGACCGAAGGTCCTGTTGGACAACGTGAGCTTCGCTCTGGAAGGCGGCGACTTCCTCGCGGTGCTCGGTCCGACCGGCGCCGGCAAGTCCACGCTGATGAAGGCCCTGACAGGCAACCGTCCCGCGGACCGCGGCGCGGTCTTCTATAACGGACGCGACTTGTACGCCAACTACGCGGAACTCCGCAACCGCGTCGGCTACGTCCCGCAGGACGACATCCTGCACCCGCAGCTGAAGGTCCGCGACGCCCTGCGCTACGCCGCGCAGCTGCGCTTCCCGCCGGACGTCGCCGCCCACGAGCGCAACGCCCGCGTCGACGAGGTCATGGCCGAGCTCGGCCTGACCGAGCGCGCGGGCCTGGCCGTCGAGAAGCTCTCCGGCGGCCAGCGCAAGCGCACCTCGGTCGCCATCGAGCTCCTGACCCGGCCCAGCCTGCTGATCCTGGACGAGCCGACCTCCGGCCTGGACCCGGGGTACGAGAAGTCGGTGATGGACCTGCTGCGCAAGCTCGCCGACGGCGGCCGCACGGTCATCACCGTGACGCACAGCATCCAGAGCCTGGACCGCTGCGACCGCATCCTGTTCCTGGCGCCCGGCGGGCAGACCGCGTTCTTCGGGCCACCGCCGGAGACGCTGCAGTTCTTCAGCAGGAGCACCTACGCGGAGGTCTTCCAGGACCTGGACCGCGCCGCGCCCGGCTTCGCGCAGCACGCCTTCGCCGGCTCCCCGGCCGACCAGCAGTACGTGCAGGGCCCGCTGGGCGCACAGCTGAACAAGGTCAACGGCGCGGCCAACGCGCAGCAGGCCGCGACCCCGGCCGCGAACCCGCACTGGGGCCACCAGCTCGCCACCCTGTTCAAGCGGTTCAGCTCCGTGGTGTGGGCCGACAAGCGCAACACCGCGATGCTGTTCATGCAGGCACCGATCCTGGGCCTGCTGATGCTTGCGGTGCTGGGCTCCAACGATCTGTCCGCGCAGGACCCGGTCGCCGCCCACAAGGCCGGCTCGGTGCTACTGGCGCTGGTGCTGGGCGCGACGTACCTCGGCGCCTCCAACTCGATCCGCGAGATCGTGAAGGAGAGACCGATCCTCGCGCGGGAGAGAGCGATCGGGCTGTCGCCGTCGGCGTATGTGCTGTCGAAGGTGATCCTGCTGGGCATGCTGACGATCGCGCAGGCCGCGGTCCTGGTGTTCCTCGGTATCGTGCGCCAAGGCGGTCCCGGCCACGGCTCGGTGCTGTCCTCCGGCCAGTTCGAACTCTTCATCGACGTGGCGCTGGCCGGGCTGGCGGCGATGGCCCTGGGCCTGCTGATCTCCGCGTTCGTGTCGAACGGCGACAAGGCGCTGACCATCCTGCCGGTCATCCTGTTCGCCGAGTTCCTGTTCACGGGTTCGGCATTCCCGGTCAACAAGACCCCGGGCCTGGAGCAGGCCAGCTACCTGGCCTCGGCCAAGTGGGGTTACTCGGCCGCCGCCTCCACGGCGGACGCCGACGTGCTGCTCGGGACCGGCTGCAACGACACCTCGCTGCGCGGTCCGCTGCCGGGCGCCAAGTGCGACGCCACGCAGGCCCACAAGGCCGGCGCCTGGTCCGGCGACATCGCCGCGCTCGCCGCGCTCACTGTGGTGTGCGTCGCCGGCGCGTGGCTGGCGATCCGGCCGGTGGGGCAGCCGAAGCGGAAGTAACGCCGCGGTTATGTGGTGCCGACACGGCAATGGTGCGCGTCCCGGGTATAGGGGATGCGCACCATACGTTTCGTTGAGCAGTGCGACCTATAGAGATGCAGTCTCTGTAGCCGCCTATAGAGCGCGCCGTATAGCGGGGATCCGCTTAGGCCGCCCCGACAGCGTCCTCGAACTCCCAGTACCTGTTCGCCCGCAAAGGCAACTCCACCCGCACCGTCTTCCCGCCGCCGTCCGGATCGGCCGGCACCTCGGTGCGCCCGCCGACCTCCGCGGTCAGGTCGCGCACCAGTTGTAGGCCCCAGCCGCCGCTGTCGTCGGGGTGCGGGCTCAACAGGGCCTTGGGCCGGTGCGGATGGCGGTCGTGGACGGCCACCGTCAGGCAGCCGTACTCCAGGGCCAGCGTCACCTCGGCCTGGCGGCACAGCAGCGCCGCGTGCTTGGCCGTGTTGGTGACCAGCTCACTGATGATCACGATCGCCGAGTCGACCATCGTCTCGTCCAGGTCCAGGCCCCAGTCGACGAATACCTCGCGCGCCACCCGGCGCGCGGCCGCCGCGCCCTCGGATTTCGTGGGCACAGCGAAGGTGATCCGGTAGCCGCATCTCGACTCCCGCCCGACCCCGAGCACTTCCATCACCTCACACGTAGTGGCGCGCTGCGTTCCGTCTCGGAACGGCTCCCCCGCCGTCGGTACAGTTGCCATGCTGCCCGTGCGTTGGCAGTCATGCCCCCTGCACGGCAGATTCACTCCTGCGAATGCACGTTCATTTGGAGGCTCCGTTGAACAGTGAGCACGCGATAGCCGACCGCTTCGCCCTCGACGACCTGCTCACGGCTTACGCGGTCGCGATCGACACCGACCAGGTGACGGAACTCACACGTCTGTCGACACCGGACGCGGTTTTCGACTACCAGTCCAGCGGCGGTCCGCGCGGATCCGTGGAGGACGCACAGCAGTGGCTGGAGAAGTCACTCACGCAGGTCCCGGTCCGGGCGCACCTCATCGTGAACCGGCGCTTCGAGATCCACGGGGAGACCGCCTGCGCCGAGGCGCACTTCTTCAACCCGATGTCTGTGCGCGTGCCCGGGCAGAAGAGCGACATGTGGAACCCCGGCGGGGGCTACTACTCCGTCAACTTCCGGCGGACGGAGAAGGGCTGGCGGATCTCAGAGCTCGTCATGCTCCAGACGTGGCGGGTCGCCGTCGCGGTGCACACGGCGGGAAAGGCGGGCGGGGGGCACCGCGCTTCCTGACAGGTCCGGATCCGGGTTCGCCGCGGGCCGATCGCCGTCCAGGACGGCCTCGGCCGGCGCACCGGGCGCCCGGTCCGTCAGGACTTCAGCGCGCGGCGCTCGGCGCCCGCCCTGTCTTCCCCCTTCGCCTTCACCGCCGAATGCACGAAGGCCGCCACGATCATCGAGGTGCCGGCCAGCGAGGCCAGCCAGTCCGGCACGTCCGGGCCGATCTCCACCAGCAACAGCACGGCGAGCACGCCGATCGAGTAGTAGGCGCCGTGTTCGAGGTAGACGTAGCGGTCAAGGGTCTTCTTGCGGACCAGGAACACCGTCAGGCTGCGGACGTAGGCCGCGCCGATGCCCAGGCCGATGGTGAACAGCGCGATGTCGACGGTGACGGAGAAGCCACCCATGACGCTGTCGAAGGAGAAGCTGGCGTCCAGGACTTCCAGGTAGATGAAAAGCATCAGCGCCTGGCGCCCCTGTGGTGGCCTCTCGTCGGCCTCTTCGGCCAGCGCCTCGCTGCGGTCCGCCGCGGCCTCGGAGAGCCGCTTGATGGTGAAGTAGGTCGCCAGCCCGATGATCCCGGCGACCGGGACGCCCAGCGGATGATCGGTCGCGAAGGTCCGGGCGGCGATCAGCAGGAAGAGCACGACGCCGACGACCTGGAACGCCTCCAGCGCCAGCGGCTTGAACCGCTCGCCGAGCGCGGCCAGCCGCCGCTCGAAGAACGGCAGCCAGACCTGGTCGTTGCCGCTGAGGAAGAAGTCCATGAAGATCATCAGCAGGAAGACGCCGCCGAACGCGGCGATCAGCGGCTGCACACCGAGGATCTCGTGCGCGTAGCCGTTCGGATCATGGATGGAACTGCTCAACACGTGCACCGGGCTCTGGCGGGTGGCCGCCACCAGCACCACCATCGGGATGACCAGCCGCATCCCGAAGACCGCGATGAGGACACCGACCGTCAGGAAGATGCGCTGCCAGCGCACGTCGAACCGGCGCAGCACCGTCGCGTTCACGACGGCGTTGTCGAACGACAGCGCCACTTCCAGCACAGCCAGCATCGCCACGACGGTCGCCGACTCGACGCCCCCGAGCCACAGGGCGAGCACTAAACCCAGAAGGGTGGCGCCATAGGCGACGCCGAAGTCCCGTCCGCGCATGTCAACGGCCCTTTCTGCCAAGCACGCAGCCCTCCCCGGGGACCCCGGAAGCCGACCGCGCCGTCGTGATCGGGCCCGCATGACGCGCACCCACCGCCTGTACTTAGGATGCCCTACTCAGACTCCTAATACACGACAGGGGTCATCGGAAAGGGGCGCTCGCCCCGCGGCACGCCACCGATCGCACCCACCGCTGCCGCATCAGGTCGCGTAGATCCCTAAACATCGCCTTTCCACAACACCCCAC
Source organism: Catenulispora sp. GP43 (assembly GCF_041260665.1). NCBI lineage: Bacteria > Bacillati > Actinomycetota > Actinomycetes > Catenulisporales > Catenulisporaceae > Catenulispora > Catenulispora sp. GP43. The sequence continues at coordinate 109,564 of NZ_JBGCCT010000029.1, forward strand.
ACCGGAATCCTCGCGGCGCCACCGGTCGTTCGACCGCCACCACCGCCACGCTGATCAGCAGAACGGGGCTCCGTGGACTGTCAACGGGTCCTCGGTTCAAGGGATTGTCCAAAGGGGTGGGGTTTTGGCTGTGTTGGACGGGGCGTCGCCAAACGCTGACGCGACACTCGTGACGTCGGGGGGCGGGAGCGTCGGGAATGCCGGGAAACGCTCAGCCCTGCTGCCGACCTGGAGCAGGCGATGCTGACCGCGGCCACCACGGGGACCTCGGCGGACTCGGCGCTGTCCGACGCCTCGACGAAGATCTCCAAGCTGATCGGCGACTACAACGCGGCGGTCAGCGGCTGACGTCTTGCGGGACCTGCCCGCCGGGCCCGGGAAGCGCAGTCATAAAATGACTGCGCTTCCCGTCCTTTTCAGGGCGGAACCACCACGCACGACGAAATGAGCAGGGGCCAGGACCCATGGTGACGCCAGCTTCGACAGCCGTTCCGATGCCCGATCCACTGACCGGGTCGCAGGTGGGCTCGGCGTGGCGGCTGAATCCCTATGTCGGGGCGATCCTGCTGGCCGTGGCGGCGCTCTACGTGGTCGGCACGCTGGTGGCCCGGCGGCGCGGCGGACGCTGGCCGCTTTACCGGACGGTGACCTTCCTGCTGGGCCTGGCGCTGTTCGCCTGGACGACCATGTCGTTCCTGGCGGTGTACCAGCAGGTGATGTTCTGGCCGCACGCCGTGCAGATCATCACCCTGCTCATGGTGGTGCCGCTGTTCCTGGCGCTCGGGATGCCGTTGGCCCTGGTGATCGAGGGCGGCCCGCGGTGGCTGGCGGCCCTGGTCCGGCGGGCGCTGGCGACCCGGATCGCGGCGCTGGCGACGTTCCCGGCCGTGGTGTCGATCGTGTTCCTGGCGACGCCGTTCACCGTCTACTTCTCGCCGATCTACGAGGCCACGCTGCGTTCGCGCGGCTCGGCGTGGGTGCTGAGCTTCGCCCTGTGCGCGCTGGGCTTCTTCTACTACTGGACGCGGCTGCGGCTGGACCCGGTGCCGAAGGAGTACCCGCACCTGGTGTCCGTGTGGATCACGTTCGCGGAGGCCATCGCCGACGGGGCGTTGGGCCTGACGCTGATGCTGGGGCACCACCTGGTCGCCGGGGACTGGTACACGGCCCTGAACCGGCCGGGCGGGTTGTCGCCCAGGCAGGACCAGGTGTGGGGCGGCGGGGCGCTGTGGCTGATCGGGGACCTGGCCGGGGTGCCGTTCCTCGGCGCGCTGTGGCGGCGGATGTTCGACGAGGACCGGGACCGGGCCGCCGAGGTGGACGCGGAGCTGGACGCTTTGGAGGCCCAGGGCGCGATCGTCTACGGGACGGTCTCGTCGTCCGTCGACGAGGCGCGTGACGGAGCCGGTGACGTAGTGGGCGACGTAGACGCGTCCACCCCGGCGTCTATCTCTCATACTTCTCCGGCGACCGTCGGCGCGGCCGCGACCGGCGAGGACGCGAAGCGGACCCGCCCCTGGTGGGAGACCGATCCGCTGCTCGGCCGACGCATGGGATTCCTCGAAGAGGAGTGATCGCGCCGGCCGGTCGTCACCCATTTGGCCTCGTGCAATAACAGCAGACTCATCTCAGCATGATGACGGATGTCCGTTTTGTGGATATCCGGGAGAGTTGTTCTCGCCACCGGGAACCGCGCCGACACCCCGTCGCCGGACCGGACGGCCACCGATCACGACCGATCTGGAGGACAACCATGTTTCGCACGACTTTGACCACGTCCCGCGCCCGCCGCTGCTCGGGGGCGGTGGTCGCGGCCGCGGCCGCCGCGCTGGTGCTGACGCCGGGGGCGGCGTTCGCGGCCGGGCAGCCGGCGGGCCCGGGCGGCGGGCACTCCGTCAGCCACCGGGGCGGGCACTCGGGGCCCACGAGCGGGCACGCTGGTGCGGGCCGTTCGACTTCGCACCGGACCGGACATGCCGGGGCGGGCCACGGCACGCACACCACCACCGGACACGCCGGACACCCCGGGCGCACCGGCTCCGGTCACGGCGGCGCGAAGGCGACGACGCACGGCGGCGTCGGCACGGCGGGGCACCGGACCGGGACGGCATCGCACCGGACCGGATCGGCGTCGCACAGCAGCGGTGCGGCGACGGGTAGGGCGGCCGGCTCGGCAACGCGGGCGAAGGCGGCCGGCACGAACACCTCGGCCGCCGACCAGGGGGCGACGGTCACCAAGCTCTCCGTGTCCCGCGGCACCGCGGACGACGGCGTCCTGACGATGTCGGCGCGCGTGTCGCCGGCGCACCGCACCGCCGGCGCCTCCGCGGTGACCGGCAGCGTGGTGTTCACGCTGGACGGCGCCTCGTCCGGCCCGATCCCGCTGACCGGGGGCCGCGCGATGGTGCAGGCCGAGGCAGGCCCGGGCGAGCACACCGCCTCCGTGCAGTACAGCGGCGACGACGAGCACATGCCGAGCGATTCCGGGCCGGTGAGCGTGACGGCGGAATGAGCCCGGCGGCCGGTCGGCTACGCGTCGAAGGACAGCCCGGCGGTGGCCACGCCGATGCGGCCGTCGTACTGCCTCGCCGCGGCGTCGAGGTACTCCCCCGGCTCTGAGCCCGACCACAGGTGCGTCAGCACCAGCCTGCCCACATCCGCTTCCGCAGCCTGCCGTGCCGCCTGCCCGGCGGTCGACAGATAAGGGGCATCGTCGGCGGCCATCACTTCCGGATACGTGGCCTCCGCGATGAGCGCGTCCGCGCCCCGCGCCAACTCGACGAGCGCGGGGCTCGGACCGCCGTCCCCGGTGTAGACGACGGACCGGCCGCCGGCCGTCACCCGCACCGCCGCGTTGGGTACCCAGTGCGGCAGCAGGGCGGTCCGCAGCTCGAATGGTCCGATCGCGAACCCCGCCCCCGGCGCGAAGTCGTGGCGTGCCAGCGCCGCGTCGAGCATCCCCGGCCGGTCCAGGGCCAGGACCGCGTCCAGGGCCCTGTGCGGCGCGTACACCGGCAGCGGATCGGGGTCGGCTCCGCCCAAGGCCCGGGCCCGGAGCAGAGGATTGAGGTCAGCGCAGTGGTCGGGGTGCCCGTGGCTGATGTAGACGGCGTCCAGTTGTTCCGCCGGCATCAGCTCCAGCAGCCGCGGCAGCACCGCGTAGCCCGCGTCGACCAGAAGGGAGAAGCCCTCGTGGCGTAGAAGAAAGCCGCTGCACGGCTCGTCAGCCGCCGGCCATGCCCCGCTGCCGCCCAACACCGTCACTCGCATGTGCCGATGATGCCTCAGCGCCGCGGCGCGTAGATGATGACCGCCATCCCGATCAGGCAGACCGCCGCGCCGATGATGTCGAAGCGGTCCGGCCGGTAACCGTCGGCCACCCACCCCCACAGTAAGGAGCCCGCCACGAACACCCCGCCGTAAGCGGCCAGGACCCGCCCGAAGTCCGCGGAGGGTTGCAGCGTCGCGACGAACCCGTACAGCGCCAGACTCACCGCGCCGCACGCCGTCCACCCCCAACCGCGGTGTTCGCGCACGCCCTGCCAGATCAGCCACGCGCCGCCGATCTCCAGGACCGCCGCGACCACGAACAATGCGATGGACCGCAGGACCGTCACTGCACCCGACCTCCCGGCTCAGGCGCTCCCGGCGGGACCGCCACCGCGCGCCAGCTTAGGGCGTCGGCCGCCACGACGGCCGTGCCGTACCGACCGATATCGCCACAAATACGTTGACTCACCTCAGAATCCGCCCCGGCCACGGCCGTCCCGACCAATATCGACACCAGTCAAATGTCCGCAAAGATGTTCACGTCTTGGCGTCGTTCTCACCTTCAGCCGCTATCGTGTGGCGGCAGCCCGGGCCCATCCCGACGCGGGCCTGAGCGCCGTCCCAGCACCACCGACCCACGGAGAGCCGATGGCCGTGAGCAGCCGACGTTCGAGGTCTGCGCAGGGCCGTTCCGGCCGGAGCGGGTCCGGGCAAGGACACTCCCACGGGCACTCGCACGGCCACGGGCCGGCCACGCCGGCCTCGCCCCGGCTGCGCACCCTGATCACCGCACTGCTGCTGCCGGTGGCCGCCGCGGCGGTGGCCGGGCTGGTGCTGCTGTGGCCGTCGGCGGCGAAGTCGCCGATCCCGCCGCAGGTGTGGGTGCAGGGGACGGTGACGGCCTCGGCGCTGGTGCAGTCCGGCCCGAACGACGGCGGCACCACGGCGGGCGGGTCCACCGCCCCCGGCGGGCTGGACACCACCAACGACCAGCTCACCGTACAGATCACCAGCGGACCGACCAAGGGCTCGACCGCCACCGTGACGGTGGGCGTGGACCCCGCCACGCCCAAGTACTCCGTCGGCGACGGCCTGGTCCTGACCTACAACAAGAGCCAGCCGGGAGGCAGCCAATACGACATCAAGGACTTCCAGCGCGGGCCGCCGCTGATGAGCCTGGCGATCGCGTTCGCGCTGTTCGTCCTGGTGATCGGCCGCTGGCGCGGGGCCGGTGCGATCGCGGCGCTGGCCGTGTCGTTCGCGGTGCTCGTGAAGTTCACGCTGCCGGCGATCGTCGGCGGCGAGAACTCCATCGAGGTGGCGGCCGTGACCGCGGGCGTCATCCTGTTCGCCGCGCTGTACGCGACGCACGGGGTGTCGGTCCGGACCTCCGTGGCGGTCCTGGGCACCGCGCTGAGCCTGGGCCTGATCGGGGCCCTCGGCGAGGCCGGCACCAAGCTGGCGCACCTGAGCGGCCTCGGCGACGACAACGCCGCGACCGTGGCGGGCTACTTCCACAAGGTCGACATCCAGGGCCTGCTGCTGGCCGGCATCATCATCGGCGCCCTCGGCGTGCTCAACGACGTCACCGCCACCCAGGTCTCCTCGGTCTGGGAGCTGAAGGCGGCCGACCCGACGATGAGCGCCGCCGACCTGTTCCGAGTGGGCATGCGCATCGGCCGCGACCACATCGGCTCGACCGTGAACACCCTGGTCCTGGCCTACGCCGGCGGCAGCCTCCCGCTGTTCGTCCTGATGACCACCTCCAGCCAGGGCTGGAGCGGCGCGGCCGGCGCCGAGGTGGTGGCCGAGGAGATCGTGCGCACCCTGGTGGGGTCGATCGGCCTGGCCGCGGCCGTCCCGATCACCACGGCCCTGGCCGCCTACTTCGCCTCCGGCGAGGGCGAGACCATGGACGCGCAGACCTCCCGCCTGGAGTACACCGACCTCCGCGAGCGCCGCGGCCGCCGCAGCGTGATCGACGACCTGAACGACGAGGACGCCCTCACCACCGACGACACCCTGACCGGCACCCGCCCGAACCGCCCGAGCGGCACCCCGGGCCGCGCCGCACCGGTCCCGCGCATGCCGGAAAGCCGCCGCAGCGGCGAGTGGAACCTGGACGGCACGCGCGCCGGAGGCGGCGTCGGCAACGGCAGCGGTCCGCACCGGATGCCGCGCCCGGCGCCATATCCCGCGCCGGCGCCACAGCCGCAACCCCAGCCGCAGCCGGCTGTGGATCCCTACGATCAGAACCCTTATGGGAGCGACGCCTATGGGTCCGATCCCTATGGGGCGGATCCCTATGGTGGGCAACAGCAGAACCCGCCGCCCTACTACGGATAAGCGGCAGGGTGCGTATGGGAGAACCCATACGCGCCCACGCGATGAGCCAGCTCACTTGTCGGGGCGGGCCACGCCTCAGCAGGCAGCATGTACCGGCCAATCAGCCAACTCGTCTGATGGCGCAGGCCACGCCTCAGCAGACAACACGTAACGCCCGATAAGCCAGCTCGCCTGCCGGCGCAGGCAATGCGCCAGCAGGCAAGCGTCTACTGCCGCCACCTCACCAACTGCTATGCAGCGGCTTCCCTTCAGCGAACCCTGCGGCGCTCTGCACACCGACCACGGCCCGCTCGTGGAACTGCGCCAGGTCCTGCGCGCCGGCGTAGGTGCACGAGCTGCGGACTCCGGCGATGATGGCATCGATCAGGTCCTCGACGCCGGGGCGCTCGCGGTCCAGGTACATCCGTGAGCTGGAGATGCCCTCCTCGAACAGGGCCTTGCGGGCTCGGTCGAAGGCGGAGTCCTCGGCGGTGCGGAGGCGGACCGCGCGGGCGGAGGCCATGCCGAAGTTCTCCTTGTAGAGCTTTCCTTCTCCGTCGCGGACGGCGTCGCCGGGGGACTCGTGGGTGCCGGCGAACCAGGAGCCGATCATCACGTTGGAGGCGCCGGCGGCCAGGGCGAGTGCCACGTCGCGGGGGTGGCGGACGCCGCCGTCGGCCCAGATGTGCTTGCCGAGGCGGTGGGCTTCGGCGGCGCATTCGTAGACGGCTGAGAACTGCGGGCGGCCGACGCCGGTCATCATGCGGGTGGTGCACATGGCGCCGGGGCCGACGCCGACCTTCACGATGTCCGCGCCGGCTTCGATCAGGTCGCGGGTGCCCTCGGGGCTGACCACGTTGCCGGCCACCAGCGGGACCGCCGGGTTGAGGGCTCGGACCGCTGCCAGGGCTTCGAACATCTTCTCCTGGTGGCCGTGGGCGGTGTCGATGACCAGGACGTCGGCGCCGGCGGCGAGGAGTTCCTTGGCTCGCGCCGCCACGTCGCCGTTGATGCCGATCGCGGCGCCGATACGGAGCCGGCCCTGGTCGTCGACCGCCGGCTTGTACAGCGCGGAGCGCAGGGCGCCCTTGCGGGTCCACAGGCCGGTGAGGCGGCCGGCGGAGTCCACGACCGGGGCCAGGCGGTGCTTGCCGTCCAGGGCGTCGAAGGCCGCCTCGGCGGTGGTGCCGTCCGGGATGGTCAGCAGGTCGCGGGACATGATGTCGCCGATGCTGGTGAACCGGTCGACGCCGGCGCAGTCGGCCTCGGTGACGATGCCGGCCGGGCGTCCGTCGCCGTCCACCACCACCAGGGCGCCGTGGGCGCGCTTGGGGAGCAGCGCCAGCGCCTCGCCGACGGTGCTGGTGGGGGCCAGGGTGACCGGGGTGTCGTAGACCGGGCTGCGGTCCTTGACCCAGCCGATCACCTCGGCGACCACGTCGAGCGGGATGTCCTGGGGGATGACCGTCAGGCCGCCGCGGCGGGCGACGGTCTCGGCCATCCGGCGGCCGGCGACGGCGGTCATGTTGGCCACGACCAGCGGGATCGTGGTCCCGGTGCCGTCGGAGGAGCTCAGGTCCACGGCCAGGCGGGAACCGACCTGGGATCGGGCGGGGACCATGAAAACGTCGTCGTACGTGAGGTCGTACGGAGGAGAGTACTGGTTGAGGAAACGCACGTAGTAAGACTGTATCAAAACGGTCACGGGCGCCTCCCCAGCTGGTGACCAACGTCACGACCAGCGGAAAGGCGCCCGGAGGAGGCGGACCAGGCTCAGTACACGACCACGGTGTCCCCGACCCGGGTGTCGGCGAACAGGCGCGCCACCGCGGCCCGGTCGCGCACGTTCACGCAGCCGTGCGAGTGGTGCGCGTAGCCGTAGGTCGCGAAGTCGATGGAGAAGTGCACCGCCTCGCCGCCGCTGAAGAACATCGCGTCCGGCATCGACGTGTGGTAGATCGTCGAGATGCAGTGCTCCATCTTCATGTAGATGTCGAACTTGCCCTTGCGCGTCGGGTTGTTCTCGTCGCCGAAGCGCACGTCCATCCCGTACTGCGGCTTGCCGTCTATGACCCACAGCAGCGTGTCGGTGCTCATGTCGATGCAGATCACGCGGCCGGTCATGCAGCGCGGGTCCAGCGCGCCGGGCTTGTTGCTGCCGATCGGCACCCCGGCCAGCCAGCCCGAGCCGCTGTTGGTCTTGGGCGGTGTGCTGGGCTTGGTGGTGGTCTTGGCCGGCGTCGGCGTGGTCGGGTGCGTCGACGGCGCCGTCGTGGTCGGGCTGGTGCTCGGCTTCGAGCTGGAGCTCGGGGCCGAGGACGAGCTCGACGACGCCGCGCTGCTCGTCGGCGCGATCGCGCTGCTGGTCGGCAGCGAGGTCGGCGTCGGCGTCGGCGCCGACGCGCTCGACGAGGGGGCCGTCGAGGAGGTGCTCACCCCCGCCGCCTGCTGCACCGCGTCCGCCGAGGTCGTGTTGGTCCCGCCCGAGCCCGACGAGCACCCAGTCACGCCCAGCGCCACCGCGCCGGCGACGGCGATCAAAGCGCCGCGCTTCCCCGCCCCAGAAGTCCTCATGCTCCTATCGACGCCTAAGGGCGGGCTCTCGTTGCGTCCGTGAGCGGCGAAATCGAGTTGTTACAGAAGCGCGCGGCAACTACTAGATTGCCTGTCGAATAGGGGCTACTCTACGCGCCATGGGAGCAGCGGTGGACTACGACGTGCTGGTCATCGGCTCGGGCTTCGGCGGTTCGGTGACCGCGCTGCGGCTCACCGAGAAGGGCTACAAGGTCGGCGTGCTCGAAGCCGGGCGCAGGTTCGCTGACGGCGACTTCCCCAAGACCTCCTGGCGGCTGCGCTCCTTCCTCTGGGCCCCGAAGCTGGGCTGCAAAGGCATCCAGCGCATCCACCGGCTCAAGGACGTCGTCGTGCTCGCCGGAGCCGGAGTCGGCGGCGGATCGCTGGTGTACGCGAACACCCTCTACGAACCTCTGGACCCGTTCTACGACGACCCGCACTGGCGCGACGTCGCCGACTGGCGCAAGGAGCTCGCGCCGTTCTACGACCAGGCCAAGCGGATGCTGGGCGTGGTGCAGAACCCGACGATGACGCCGGCGGACGTGCAGATGAAAGCCGTCGCGGAGGAGATGGGCGTCGGGGACACCTTCCACCTGACCCCGGTCGGCGTGTTCTTCGGCGACCCCGACGCCAAGCCGGATGCCGAGCAGGGCCGGGGCACCGCCGTCTCCGACCCCTTCTTCGGCGGCGCGGGACCGGACCGCAACCCGTGCCTGCAGTGCGGCGCGTGCATGACCGGGTGCCGCCACAACGCGAAGAACACCCTCGTCAAGAACTACCTCTACCTCGCCGAGAAGCTGGGCGCCGAGGTCCACCCGCTGACCACCGTCGAGACCGTGACACCGCTGCCGGACGGCGGCGGCTACCGGGTGACCGTCTCCTCAACCGGCAAGTGGCTCGCCAAGGGCCGGCGCACCCTGAGCGCCGAGCACGTCGTCTTCAGCGCCGGCGCCCTGGGAACGCAGCGCCTGCTGCACAAGCTGGCCGGCGACGGGTCGCTGCCGGCACTGTCCCCGCGCCTGGGCGAGCTGACCCGCACGAACTCCGAATCGCTACTCGGCGCGATGGCCAAGAAGCCCCGGCAGTACGACTTCACGGAAGGGGTGGCCATCACCTCCTCCTTCCACCCCGACGAGCACACCCACATCGAGCCGGTGCGCTACGGCCGCGGCAGCGGCGCCATGGGGCTGTTGAAGACCGGCCTGACCGACGGCGAGGGCCGCACCCCGCGCTGGATCAAGCTGCTCGGCATCGGCGTCAAGCACCCGAGCTGGGTTCCGCGCATGCTGCCCAGCCGCAAGTTCGCCGAGCGCTCGATCATCCTGCTGGTGATGCAGGCCCTCGACAACTCGCTGACCGTCTCCCGCAAGCGGGGCCTGTTCCGCAAGAACAAGCTCACCACCCGCCAGGGCCACGGCCTGCCGAACCCCACCTGGATCCCGGCCGGCAACGAGGCGGTGACCCGCACCGCGGCCCGCATCGACGGCATCCCCGGCGGCACCGTCGGCGACCTGTTCAACATCCCGATGACCGCGCACATCATCGGCGGCTGCGTCATCGGCCGGGACCGCGACCACGGCGTGGTGGACCCGTACCACCGCGTGTTCGGCCACCCGGGCCTGTACATCGCCGACGGCTCCACGGTCTCGGCGAACCTCGGCGTGAACCCGTCGTTGACGATCACGGCGATGGCCGAGCGCGCGGCCGCGTTCTGGCCGAACAAGGGCGAAACAGACACGCGGCCCGCTATGGGGGACCCGTATAAGCGGATTCCCTATGTGCGGCCGACGAAGCCAGCGGTCCCGGAAGCTGCTCCGGGGGCCTTGCGGTTGCCGATCGTGGAGATCCGCTAGAGAGGATCCCGTAAGGTCTCCTGGGTGGCGCGCCTCCCCGACCGAAGAAGCCTCCCCGACCGACGACGACTCACCGTCCTCCTCGGCGTCTTCGGCGCTCTGAGCCTCGCCGCCTACCTGGTCATCCGCACGCTCGCGCACCCGACCATGATCGACATGGTCGTCTACCGGCAAGAGGGCCTGGCGGTCCTGCACGGCCACGACCTGTATGGCACCGCCGTCAGCGTCGGCACCGCCGGCGGCAACCAACTGCCGGCGACCTACCCGCCGTTCGCGGCGATGCTCTTCGCCGCGATCAGCTGGATGCCGGTCGGCGTGCTGAAGGTTGTGGTGACCGCCGTGAACATCGCGTTGCTGGTCACGGTCGTGCACCTGGCGGCGAAGCTCGTCGGGGGCTGGATGGACCGGCCGGCTTTCGCCGAGCGGTGGGCCCTGGTCGCCGCGATCGCCGGGCTCGGGCTGTGGTTCGAGCCGGTGTGGACCACGCTGCGCTACGGCCAGATCAACCTGGCGCTGGTCGGGCTAATCCTCTTCGACCTCACCCGGCCGGCCGCGAGCAAGTGGCCGCGAGGCCTCGGTATCGGGCTGGCGACCGGCATCAAGCTGACCCCGGGCGTCTTCATCCTGTGGTTCCTGCTGGCGGGCCGGCGGCGGGAGGCCGTCGTCTCGGCGGCCGGTGCGGTCGGGACCATGGTCGTCGGGTTCGCCGTACTCCCCCACGCGTCGGTGAAGTTCTGGCTGCACGAGGTCTGGGACACCAGCAAGGTCGGCAAGACCTACATCACCGACAACCAGTCGCTGTCCGGGATGATCGCGCGGGTCACTCACATCGACGATCCCAAGGCGCTGTGGGCCGTCGCGGCGGTCGTCGTGCTGGCAGCGGGTTTGTGGGTGGCGGCTCAGAGCTCCAAGCGCGGGGACACCGCACTCGGTGCGATCACCTGCGCCGTCACCGGCCTCCTGATTTCGCCGATCAGCTGGTCGCACCACTGGGTGTGGGCCGTTCCGGCGGCGATGCTGCTGGCCGTGCGGGCGCCGAGAGTCGCGGCGGCGTGGTGCGCGGTGTTCGTGTCGTTCCTGATCTGGGCCGTGCCGCACAAGGTCAGCGGCCCCTCCCCGGACCTGAACCCGCTGCAGATGCTGCTCAGTTCGCTCTATCCGTTGGCCGGACTGGCTTTCCTCGTCTGGGGCTGGAGGGAGTCCACCCGGGCCCAGCCGGTCGAGGCCTCGTACCGGCGGAGCATTTTGGCCGGGACGCCGCCGACCACGCAGTGATCGGGGAACTCCCCGCGGACCACGCTGCCCGCCGCCACGACGACGTTGCGGCCCAGGACCGTGCCCGGCAGGATCACCGCGTTGGTGCCGATCCAGCAGCCCGGCCCGATGCGCACCGGGGCCTCGCTGGGCCACTGCTTGCCGATCGGGACGTCGGGGTCGTCGTAGCCGTGGTTCTGGTCGGTGATGTAGACGTTGGGGCCGGTGTACACGTCGTCGCCGATGTCGATCGAGCGGTGGCCCACCACGTGGCTGCCCCGGCCGAGCACCACGCCGTCACCGATCCGCACCAGGGTGTCCGGGCCGAGGTCCAGGCCCGGGACGAAGCCGGCGGAGATGGTGACGCCGGCACCGATCAGCACGTGCGCGCCCACGGATATATAGCGTTCCCCGAAGACCGTTCCGGGCGGGAAGGCCATCGTGGACCCCTCGCCGAACGCGGCGAAACGGCGGGCGGTCGGCGAGCCCGCGTGCACCTTCCCGGCCTTGGCCAGCCAGCCCCACAGGCCGCCCGCCAGCCGGTTGCCCAGCGCTGACACCATGGCCGATACGGTACCCCCTGCGTGTGATCTTCCAGAGCGGTATAGGCGTTGGATAACTGTTCGATCACGGCCGTGAGGTGTTCAGCCTTCGGGTACCGGCCCCGGCCCCCGTACCTCTATGGTTCCGTTGGATTCGCAGAGGACATCAGGGGAGGACCACAGACATGCACTCAGTGGGGGGCGTCCTACTGGCAGCCATACCGTCCGCCGACAACATCCACGTCCCGACCCACTGGGACGCCGTCGGCCGCATCGCCCTGGCCTGGGGCCTGACCTTCGCGCTGGGCTTCGAGCGGCAGATCCGCGGCGCGATGGCCGGCGACCGGACCTTCTCGCTGCTGGGCGCGGCCACCGCGCTGATCGGCGTGCTGGCCGGCAACGGCGCGAGCACGATCCTGGCCGGCGCGGTCACCGGCATCGGCTTCATCGGCGGCGGTCTGTGCTTCCGGCAGACCGTCCAGGAGCACGAGGTGCTGCACGGCATCACCACCGCGGCGAGCATATTCGCCTGCTCGGCGATCGGCGCGGCCTGCGGCCTGGGCCTGGTGAAGGAGTCGATCGCGGCGACCGTGGCGACGCTGCTCACCCTGGAACTGCGCCACATCCCGCTCATCCGCACGCTCGACGCGCGCCGCTGGGACGGCCTGGTCCACCACGACGAGCACGTGCACTCGCACTTCTTCAGCCGCGGCGCGGCGATCCCGGCGCAGATGGTGGAGGCCCGGGTGGCCACCGCCGACACCGCGGACAGCGACGCGGTGGTGCTGATCAACCCGGTGATCGCCGCGCAGCAGGCGGCCGCGGCCACCGCGGCGACGGTCGCCCCGGACGTGCCGGTGGTGGCCGACGCGGGAGTCCCTGCCGACGGGGGCGCCGTGGCGGCGCCGGCCGGAAAGCAGTGAGCGAAACAGGGTTCTGAAAAACACGGCGGGCCGGACGACTTCGCAGTCGTCCGGCCCTTTCGTTCATGGTGGGCCGACACCGGGGGCCATCGGTACGGCAGCGGTTTGTGTGACGGTGGTGGTGGCGACGGTAGCGGTGGCGGCGCAGGTTCGGTGAAGATCCGCTAGGGAGCGCGAACGGTTCCACCGTTGTTCGGTTGATCACAGACGGGTCGGCGCCGGCCCGCGAGACGCCACCGAAGCGCTCGGCGGCAACCGTTTGACCAGGGGCTTTGGACAATATACTGATCGTCCGTGCTACCCTCGTGGTCGCCGGTGCGTAGAAGATGTCCCCGGGCCTCAAATTACGCCGTCGCGGAATACCGTTCGGCTGGAGCTGCGGCGAGCTTTCCGCCGCGAGGCGACACGCGCACCGGCGCTAAACCTTTTCACTTCTGGAATGATGGTCACCACCATCGCAATGTTCCCTTCCATTCCAGGAGCAGATCGAAGTGCATGACCGCAAGCCAGTCGAATGCTGGATGACCGACATGGACGGCGTCCTGATCCGCGAGGGACACATGATCCCCGGCGCGGACGAGTTCATCCGCCGGCTTCGGAGCAAGGACCGACCGTTCCTGGTCCTGACCAACAACTCGATCTACACCCCGCACGACCTGTCGGCGCGTCTGACGAACCTGGGCATCCCGCTGCCCGAGGAGCACATCTGGACCTCGGCGCTGGCCACCGCGCAGTTCCTGGACAGCCAGCGGCCCAACGGAACCGCCTACGTCATAGGGGAAGCCGGACTCACCACGGCGCTGTACGACGTCGGATACACCCTGTCCGAGGCCTCCCCGGACTACGTGGTCCTCGGCGAGACCCGGGCCTACAGCATCGACGCCATCACCCGCGCGATCCGTCTGGTGTCCAACGGCGCGCGCTTCATCGCCACCAACCCGGACGCCACCGGCCCGACCCCGGAGGGCCCGCAGCCGGCCTGCGGCGCCGTCGCGGCGCTCATCACGAAGGCCACCGGTGTGGAGCCCTACTTCGTGGGTAAGCCGAACCCACTGATGATGCGCGAGGGTCTGAACAAGATCGAGGCGCACTCGGAAGTGACCGCGATGATCGGTGACCGCATGGACACCGACGTGCTGTGCGGCATCGAGGCGGGTCTGGAGACCTTCCTGGTGCTGTCCGGCGTGACCCAGGCCGACGAGATCGACCGCTTCCCCTTCCGGCCCAACCGGATCGTGAAGTCGATCGCCGACCTGGTCGACGTGGTCTGAGTCAAGAGCAGGTCCCGACGGTGAACACCTTCGTTCCCGCCGCGCGTCGGCCGGAAGACAGTGGTTTGACAATGTATGAGAACAGCAGGGGCGGCGCCGGCAGGGCCGCCATCGGATCCATGAGCGGCACCCCGGTCTTCGACGCGCTGGTCGCGCAGTTCCGGGCCAACTTCCGCACCGTGCCCGGGGAGCCGTGGTCGCCGCAGCCGGTGCCGCGGTTCGCCGAGCTCGCGGTGCGCTCCGACCGGTACGGGCTGCCCGCGGGACAGGGCGGGCTGTAACGGCCGACTCGCCGGCCGCCGCGCCCCTCGCGGGTCCGGCGGCGAATTCAGCACGCACCGCCCCGGCACGCGTACCACCACACGCCGATGATCAAGGCGTAGTGGAACGCGATCGCGCCGGAAATCGACACCTGCCAAGGATGTCCCCGCTCAGCCGCGGGGACATCCGCTCAGGTACTCAGTTCTCTGAGTTGCGCCTGCTCGCGTACTCGATGAACCACTCGATCAGCGCCGGATCGTCCACCGTCCCGAGGTTCACCGCCTTCGCCGGGTCGGCGCCGGTCAGCAGCCGCTTCACCGGGATCTCCAGCCGCTTGCCGGTGCGGGTGTGCGGGACGCCGGGGATCTCGACGAGCTCGTCGGGGACGTGGCGGGGCGTGAGTTCGGCGCGGATGGCGGCGGCCACGCGCTTCCTGAGGCCGTCGTCCAGGACCGCGTCCGGCGCCAGGTGCACGAACAGCGGCATCCAGTAGCCGCCGTCGGCGAGTTCGACGCCGATCACCAGCGATTCGCGGACTTCCGGCAGCTTCTCCACGACCTCGTAGATGTCCGCGGAGCCCATGCGGACGCCCTGCTTGTTCAGCGTGGAGTCCGAGCGGCCGTGGATGATGACACCGCCGCGCTCGGTGATCGTGCACCAGTCGCCGTGCCGCCACACGCCGGGGAACACGTCGAAGTACGCGTCGTGGTACTTGTGGCCGTCGGGGTCGTTCCAGAACTTCACCGGCATCGACGGCGTCGGCGCGGTCAGGACCAGCTCGCCGACCTCGCCGAGGTGCGGGTGGCCGGCGGCGTCCCAGGACTCCACGCGGCAGCCGAGCGCGCGGCACTGGATCTCGCCGGAGTAGACCGGCAGCAGCGGGTTGCCGGCGACGAAGGCGGTGCACACGTCGGTGCCGCCGGACAACGAGTTCAGCCAGATGTCCGAGCCCACCGCCTCGTAGACCCAGCGGAAGCCGGTCGGGGGCAGCGGGGAGCCGGTGGAGCCGATCGCGCGCAGCGCCGACAGGTCCAGGTCGCGGCCCGGGTGCAGCTCAGCCTTCTGCGAGGCCATCAGGTAGCCGGCACTGGTGCCGAGCATCGTCGCGCCGGTCTTCTCCGCGAGCTGCCACAGCCCGCTGACGTCCGGGAACGCGGGGCTGCCGTCGTACAGCACGGCGGTCGCGCCGAGCAGCAGCGAGCCCAGGACCACGTTCCACATCATCCAGCTGGTGGAGGAGTACCAGAAGAAGCGGTCGCCCTCCTGGACGCCCATGTGGAAGGCGATGGCCTTGTAGTGCTCCAGCAGGATGCCGCCGTGGCCGTGGACGATGCCCTTGGGCAGGCCGGTGGTGCCCGAGGAGTACAGGATCCACAGCGGGTGGTCGAAGGGCACGGCCTCGAAGACCAGCGCGGCCTGCGCGCCTTCCGGGCCGCCTTCCGAGCCGCCTTCCGAGCCCGCGACCGCCTCCGCCCAGCGGATGCTCTCGGCGCACGCCGGGCCGTCCGGGAACTGGTAGTCGACCCAGACGGTGTGCTCGACGGACGGCAGCGCGTCGCGCGTTTCCATGCACTCGGCGCGGCGGTCGATGCGCTTGCCGCCGTAGCGGTAGCCGTCGACGCCGATGAACACCTTCGGCTCGATCTGCGCGAAGCGGTCCAGGACGCCCTGGATGCCGAAGTCGGGGCCGCAGGCGGACCACACCGCGCCGAGCGAGGCCACGGCCAGCTGCGCGACGATCGCGTGCGGGGTGTTGGGCAGGAAGGCCGCGACGGTGTCGCCGACGCCGACACCCCAGGCGCGCAGCGTGGCGGCCAGGCCCGCGACCTGGCGGCGCAGCTCGGCCCAGGAGACCTCGACGGGCTCGGCGCCCTCCTCCACGAACAGCAAGGCCGGGCGGTCGTCGGAGGCGGCGCGGAAGACGTGCTCGGCGAAGTTCAGGGTGGCGCCGGGGAACCAGCGCGCGCCGGGCATCCCGGCGTCGGGGAGGACGGCCTCGAACGGCGTCGCGGACTGCACCTCGAAGTAGCGCCAGAGGCTTTCCCAGAACTCCGCGGGGTGGTCCACGGACCACTGCCAGGCGTCCGCATAGGCCGGGAACGGTCCGACGCCCTGCTGGGGGAGCCAGTCCAGGTAGCGCTGCAGCGGCGAGCCCAGACGCTGCGCGTCGGTCGGCGTCCAGAGCAGTTCCCCGAACGCGGCGGGCTGGTCGGCTGCGGACATCGTCGTCCCCCAACTTCGCGGTGGCTGCGTGAGGCCGGCTCGTGGCCGTGATCACGCCTGACAAGCGTCAGATTAGCGTCCCTCGCCGGGCTCCAAAAACGACTCCTGGCACTCCACGCCCTCCGGCAGCGGCGGGAGCTCTATCCACTTCTCGGCCCACTCGGCGAGCTGCTGGAACGCCGGCTCCAGCTCGGCACCCTTCTGGGTGAGGTGGTACTCCACGCGCACCGGGGTCTCGGGGATCACGACGCGCTCGACCAGGCCCACCTGTTCGAACTCCTTGAGGCGTTCGGAGAGCAGGCGGTCGGAGAGCTTGGGGACGGAGCAGGCGATATCGGTGTAGCGAGTGGAGCCGGCGAGCATCGCCCGGAGGATCGCCCCGGACCAGCGGCGCCCGATGATCTCCACCGCGGTGTGGAAGCGCGGACAGAAGGAGCTCATGTGCTCCTCGTGCCGCGTCGCGGTGTTGTCGGCCATAGACCTAGCTTACCTTCCGTAGGCGACTTGACAACCGTAAGCGCGGCGCCTACCTTCATCCTTACGAAAGGTAACCCGCTCACGCGGCGTTACCGACTACGCCCGACGCAGACCCGTCCCGGTCGGCGCCGCGGCGGGCACGACCAGGCAGGACCCCCAGCTAGACCCCAGGCAAGAGCCTTGCAAGACCCCAGCAAGACCCCAAGTACCAGTCGAATCCCCAGACCCCGGGAGCTCAGAAGTGACCACCAAGATCCTCGCCTTCTCCGGCGCCCTGCGTAAGGCCTCCACCAACACCGCCCTGGTCCGCGCGGCCAAGCAGCTGGCCCCCGAGGGCGTGGAGATCGAGATCTACGACGGCATCGGCCAGCTGCCCTTCTTCGACCAGGACCTGGAGGCCGACGTCCCGGCGAGCGTGGCCGAGTTCCGCGCCAAGATCGCCGCCGCCGACGGCGTCCTGATCGCCAGCCCCGAGTACAACTACTCGATCCCCGGCGTCCTGAAGAACGCCCTGGACTGGGCCTCCCGCCCCTACGGCGAGTCGGTCCTGACCGGCAAGCCGGTCGCCGTCATGGGCGCCTCCGGCAGCGGCTTCGGCACCGTCCGCGCCCAGAACCACCTGCGCGACGTCTTCCACTGGCTGGACGCGAAGGTCGTCACCAAGCCCGAGGTCCACGTGGGCAACAACTGGGAGCGCTTCGACGGCGAGGGCAACCTGGTCGACGAGACGTCCCGCAACCTGGTCGCCGGCCTGATCGCGGCCCTGGTGGTGCTGATCGAGGAGAACGCGAAGGTCAAGGCGAACGCCTGACGCTGAGGTTTTGAGGTGGGCCCCGTCGCGGATGCGGCGGGGCCCGCTTTTTCGCTGCTACGGCCGGACTTGGATCAAGGCGTGCTCACCGCTGGTCCGCCACGCGCCGCCGGTCGCGTCGAGCGCCGCGACCGTCTCCGGCGCGAGGCCGACCGCGACGTCGGACTTCAGCGTGCGCAGCGTCGCCACCGGGGCGGGGAAGTAGGCGGTCAGCTGCGCGAAGTCGGTGGTGGGCGGCCAGGCGCGGTCGCCGACGAGGCGGCGGTAGTTCAGGTCGCCCTTCAGAACCGCCAGGGTCGCGTGGGACAGGTCATCGGCGAGGTCCGCGGGCAGGTGGCGGAAGGAGAGCGGTGCGCACCAGAAGGGGTGCGTGCGCAGGGCGACCGCGCCGTCGGACAGCGCGGTCCAGAGGCGCTGGCCGGTCTTCGCGGCAGTGGCGGGGCCGTCGCTGATGCGGCGCAGGACGGCGAGCACGTCGGCGCCGGTGGCGTCGGACACGTAGTACGGCTGCGGCTTCACATGCATCACCACGCGGGCGGCGGCGCCGGTGGACAGTAGGTGGTCGATCAGGATCAGGTCGGCGAGGAGTTCGCGGCCGGCGTTGTCGGCGACCAGGTGCACGACCGGGTACGGCGCGGCGTCCAGGATCGGCCAGAGCCGCGCGCTGTCGTCGGCGACCAGATCGGTCGCGGGCCCCTCGGCCGCTGCGGTGATGCGGAAGCCGAGATCGGCGCGGTTCCCCCACAGCGACGCTTCCAGGAGCGCGCGCCGCTGGGCTGCGATGGGCTCGCCCGCGACGTCGTGCAGAGCGGCCAGCTCCGCTTCGACGGCCGGCGTGCTCAGCTCGGCCGCCTTCGCCGGGCCGAACAAGTCGACGCCGTGCCACGGGCCGGGCCGGAAGTAGCCGACCGCCTCCAGCAGCCTGCGGTAGAAGAACGACTCGGCCCAGAGGAACGGCGCGCTGAGCCACGGAACGCCGTACCAGCCGCGATCCCACTGCTGCCAGAGTGCGGAGTCGTGGGCGTCGGGCGGCAGGGGTTGGATGTCGCCGGAGATGGTCTCCTCGAGGAGCGCGTCCAGGGCCCGGTGGATCTCGGGCGGGTAGGGGAACGCGTCCTGGATCTGCTTGATCAGGATCGGGTGGCGCTTGTTCCATACGCCCCAGGCGAAGGATCCGGGCTGGTCGGAGACGATGGCGGCAGCATCCACACGCAGCCGTCTGCCCAGGTGGGAAGGACCGGAAACGCCGGAACGGCGTGTTAGCCGCGAATCACCTCCATCAAAGTCTTTACTAAGCGCATGCCACCCCTACGGACACTCCGCAAGACTCGCACCGCGGCCCTGCTCGGCGCGGCCGCCGTGATCGCCGCCGCCCTCGTTCCGGCCGCCTCAGTACCCGCGCGCGCAGGCACCGGTACTGGTCCCGGCGGCGGGCATGAGCGCGCCTGCCCGAGCTCGCCGGAGCCCGCGCGCGGGCCGGGGCTGCGGATCCAGGACATCGCGAAGGCGGACAAGCAGAAGTACGGCCTGAACTCGGTCATCCTCAAGGTCACCCGGGGCCGGCAGAACCTGCTCACCAGCGCCCTGGGCGAGTCCATGACGGGCATCCCGGCCGACACCGGCATGCAGTTCCGCACCGGCTCCGTGGGCATCGCCTACATGGCCACGATCCTGCTTCAGCTGGCTCAGCAGGGCGTCGTCGACATCGACGCTCCGGCCGCGCGCTATGTGCCGAAGATCCTGCAGGTCAAGGGTGCGGACAAGATCACGCTGCGGATGCTCGGGAACTCCACCTCGGGGCTGCACGACTACGTGGTCGACCCCGATTTCGCCACGGAGGTCGAGGCTCATCCGTTCCGGTACTGGACCGAGGACGACGTGCTCGCGTACCCCTTCCACCACGACCTCTGGTACGCGCCCGGCACCAACTGGAGCTACTCGCACGCCAACTTCGTGCTCGAGGGGGAGGCGCTGGAGAAGATCACCGGCGTCCCGCTCGACCAGCTTCTGAAGAAGCGCGTCCTGGAGCCGCTGGGGCTGAACAACACGTTCATCAACGCCAAGCCCCCGATCCCGGACCCCGTACACGCGTTCACGTCGGAGCGCGGCACCTACGAGGAGTCCACCTTCTGGAACCCGTCGTGGACCACGGCCCACGGCGCGATCCTCACCCAGAACGTCTGCGACCTGGCGACCTCCGCCCGGGCCATCGGCTCCGGGCAGCTGCTCTCCCCCGCGTGGTTCCAGTTCCAGCTCAACCCCGGCACGGTGGGGCTGGGCGACCCGAGCAAGTGCCCACCGGGCATCTGCCGCCTGAACACCGAGGCCGCGCACTACGGCTTCGGGGTGCAGGTGATCAACACCTGGGTCGTGCAGAACCCGTCCTTCTCGGGCTACTTCGCCATCCAGGCCTACCTGCCGTCCCAGGACCTGTCCATCGCGGTCAGCACCACCGACGGCCCTTCCACCACCCCGAACACGAACTACGCCCAGACGGTCGCCACCGACATCGCGGCCGCCCTGGCGCCGCAGTACCCGCTGTCCTGAACGGCAGCGGGGCGGCTTCAGCAGTCTGCTGAAGCCGCCCCGGACAAACCGCCGGAGGAACCGCCGGACGGACCGCCGGACGTCACGCGTTCGGCAGCCCCATGTCCCGCGCGATCAGCATCCGCTGGACCTCGGACGTCCCCTCGCCGATCTCCAGGATCTTCGAGTCCCGCCACATCCGCGCGACCGGGAACTCGTTCATGAACCCGTAGCCGCCGTGGATCTGCGTCGCCTCGCGCGCGTTGGTCACCGCGGCCTCCGAGCAGTACAGCTTCGCCATCGCGGCCTCGGCCTTGAAGGGCTCGCCGGCCAGCATGCGGCTCGCGGCGTCGTAGTACGCCAGGCGCGAGGTGTGGGCGCGCAGGCGCATGTCCGCCAGCTTGAACTGGATCGCCTGGTTGGCGCCGATCGGGCGGCCGAAGGCCTCGCGTTCGTGGGCGTACTTCACCGACTCGTCGACGCAGCCCTGGGACAGGCCGGTGGACAGGGCGGCGATGGCGATGCGGCCTTCGTCCAGGGTGCGGAGGAAGTTCGCGTAGCCGCGGCCGATCTCGCCCAGCAGGTTCGCCTGCGGGACGCGGACGTCCACGAACGACAGTTCGCGGGTGTCCGAGGCGTTCCAGCCGACCTTGCTGTACTTCGGCGCCACCGTCAGGCCGGGGGTGCCGGCCGGCACCATGATGGTGCTGATCTCCTTGGCGCCGTTGTCCTTCGTGCCGGTGACCGCGGTGACCGTGATCAGGCCCGTGATGTCGGTGCCGGAGTTGGTGATGAAGCACTTCGTGCCGTTGATCACCCACTCGCCGTCCTGGAGGACCGCGGTGGTGCGGGTGGCGCCGGCGTCGGAGCCGCCGCCGGGCTCGGTCAGGCCGAAGGCGCCGAGCATCTCGCCGGAGCAGAGCTTGGGCAGCCACTGCTGCTTCTGCTCCTCGGTGCCGAAGCGGTAGACCGGCATGGCGCCCAGCGAGACGCCCGCCTCCAGGGTGATCGCCACCGAGGAGTCGACGCGGGCCAGCTCCTCCAGGGCCAGGCACAGGGCGAAGTAGTCGCCGCCCATGCCGCCGTACTCCTCCGGGAACGGCAGGCCGAACAGGCCCATGCGGCCCATCTGGGCCACGATCTCGTAGGGGAACTCCTCGCGCTCGTAGAACGCCCCGATCTTGGGGGCGACGACGTCGTGGGCGAACTCCTCCACGGTGGCGCGCAGGGTTTCGTACTCTTCACTCAACCGGTGATCCATGGGAGGTCCTCCGCTCAGACCGGGGTGACGCCGTGGCGGCGCCGGGAGAAGAAACGGTCCTTGCCCTCAGCCGCGCGGTAGCGGGCGATCAGGGCGGACCGCAGGTCGGACGGCTCGACGATGTCGTCGATCACGAGCTCGCTGGCCAGGCGCACGAAGTCGATGTCGGTCTCGTACTCCGCGCGCTTGTCGGCGACGAAGGCGGCGCGCTCGGCGTCGTCCTCAATGGCGGCGATCTTGTTCGCGTACACGGCGTTCACCGCCGCTTCGGCGCCCATCACCGCGATCTTGGCGGTGGGCAGCGCGATGGTGGCGTCCGGCTCGAAGCCCGGACCGGCCATGGCGTACAGGCCGGCGCCGTAGGCCTTGCGGACCACCACGCACATCTTCGGGACCGTGGCCTCGGAGACCGCGGTGATCATCTTGGCGCCGTGCCGGATGATGCCCTGCTTCTCCACGGCCGTGCCGACCATGAACCCGGGCACGTCGGACAGGAACAGCAGCGGCACGTTGAACGCGTCGCAGAGCTGGATGAAGCGCGTGGCCTTGTCGGCGGAGTCGACGAAGAGCACGCCGCCCTTGAACATCGGGTTGTTGGCGATGATGCCGACCGGCTTGCCGTTCAGCCGCGCGAAGCCGACGGTCAGCTCGCGGGCCCACAGCGCGTGGATCTCGAAGAACGAGTCGGCGTCGACCAGGCCCTTGATGAAACGGCGCATGTCGAACGCCTGGCGCTCGCTGGCCGGGACCAGGGCCGCGAGGTCGATGTTCGCCGGGGAGTCGGCGGGTTCGGCGTCCGGGGCGTCCTGCTGCCAGTTCGAGGGCAGGTAGGACAGGTACCGCTTGACCGTGTCCAGCGCGTCCTGCTCGGTCTTGACCAGGAAGTGCCCGACGCCGGACTCGGCGCAGTGCACCCGCGCGCCGCCCATCTCCTCCAGCGTGGTCTTCTCCCCGGTGACCATCTCGACCATCCGGTCGCTGCCCAGGTACATCGAGGCGTTGCCCTCGACCATCACCACGACGTCGCAGAACGCCGGAATGTACGCCCCGCCCGCCGCCGACGGCCCGAACAGGGCGCAGACCTGCGGGATCGAGCCGGAGGCCCGGACCTGGGTGTGGAAGATCTTGCCCGCGCCGCGCCGGCCCGGGAACAGGTCCACCTGGTCGGTGATGCGCGCGCCGGCGGAGTCCACCAGATAGACCATCGGCACACCGGTGCGGTACGCCGTCTCGATGATCCGGATGATCTTCTCGACGGTGCGCGCGCCCCAGGACCCGGCCTTGACGGTCGAGTCGTTGGCCATCAGGCACACCGGGCGGCCGGCGATCCTGGCCGTACCGGTGACCACGCCGTCGGCGGGCAGGTCGCCGGCCATGGCGTTGGCGAACCGGCCGTCCTCGACGAACGACCCCTCGTCCACCAGCAGCTCGACCCGCTCGCGGGCGAACAGCTTGCCCTTCTTCTCATTGGCCGCGTGGTACTTCTCCGCCCCGCCGCGCAGGATCTCCGCGGTCAGCTCGGGCAGGTCGTGGTGCGGAAGGGTGTGCGGTGGCACGCCTGGTTCCGTCATATGGGGCAACTCCTTTGTTGCGATTTGTCACGTGTGCGCAAGGACACGCTCGCATCAAAGATTCTGCCAGCGCGCCACTACTTCGCTAGTGCCCGGATGGTGTGCTCAATCACACCGGCGTCGTGGGACTCCGGGAGCATCACGATCTCGTCGACCCCGGCCTGCCGGTAGTCCTCGAACGCCGAGCACACCTGGTTGAGGTCGCCGACCGCGGCTATGGAGCGCAGCACGTCCAGGGGCATCGCGGCCAGCAGCGAACGCTCGTGGGCCCCGCCGCGCGCCAGGTCGATCAGCTCCCCGTGCCCGGCCTCGGCGAACATCCGGCCGAAACCGTCGGCGTCCAGGTACGGCAACAGCGAACGCCGGATCCAGTCCAGGGATTCGGCGTTCGGGTCGACGACCGTCGGCAGGAAGACGGCTAAGCGCGGCACCGCGCGGTTCATCCGGTCCGAGGTCAGGGCCAGCCGGGCCTTGATGCGCGCGGCGTGCTCGACGGTGGCCAGCGGTACCGCGACCCGGTCGGCGCGCCCCACGGCGACCTCACAGGCCTCCAGCCCGAAGGCCAGGACGGTCAGCGAGGCGCGGGAGGGCTCCAGCCGCGAGCGGAAGCCGCGGGAGCGCACCGAGACGCCCTGGAAGCTGACCGGTTCGTTGCGGGTCAGCGGGCCCAGCACGGACAGGCTCTCGGCCAGCGCGGTGGCCGGGTCGGTGCGCGGCCGGCCGTGCCAGTCCACGACCACCAGGCCGGTGGAGGCGGTCAGGGCCAGGCCGATGTCCCGGCCGGTGAGCGCGGCCACGCTGGCGGCGCCGCGGGCCGCGGTGACCGGGTCCCGGACGGCGGCGGGAAGGGGGCCGAGGGTGAGGGCGGCGCGGGGCCGGGCCGGGTTCTTGCGGCGGAGTTCGTCAGCGGTCGCGGGATCGGCTCCGGAGGCCTTGGCCCTGGCGTCGGGATCGGAGAACGCCGACGGCAGTTCCCCGGCCGCCGCGGCGACCGCCACGGCCAGCGCGAAGGCGTCGTGCCCGGTCGACTCCCCCAGCCAGATCTCCTCATAGCCGAGTTCGTCGGCGAGGCACGCCAGCCGTACGGTCAGCGCCGGGTCGCTGTCCGTGCGGTTGCCGAGAAGAACCCCGTCCACGATCACTTGACTCACTGCCCCCTGGTGTAGCCCTCAGGAAAAATCAGCTGTGATCCTCCCCGGTGGCAGAGTACCGTTCGGGGGTCTCGCGGTGCGATACGTTGGATCGATGCGCATCACGTCGATTGGTCACGCCGGCATGCTGGTGGAGACCGCCGCCGGCCGGATCGTCTGCGACCCGTGGTTCACCCCGGCGTACTTCGCGTCCTGGTTCCCCTTCCCGGACAACTCGGCCTTCGGCTCCGCCGCCGACCCGGCCGGGATCCGCGACGCCGAGTATCTGTTCGTCTCCCACCTGCACCACGACCACTTCGACCCGCACTGGCTGTCGGCCAACATGTCGAAGGACACCACGGTCCTGCTCCCCGACTACCAGGTCCCGGACCTGCGCGACGAGCTGGAGAAGCTGGGCTTCCGGAACTTCGTGCAGACCCGCAACCGGGAGGTCACCGAGCTCCCCGGCGGCTTGAAGATCCTCATCGACGCGCTGGTCACGCCGACCGACGGCCCGCTGGGCGACAGCGGCATCGCGATCGACGACGGCGAGGTGCGGATCTTCAACCAGAACGACGCCCGGCCGGTCGAGGACGGCCCGGTCGGCGCCTTCGGTCCGTACGACGCGCACTTCCTGCAGTACTCCGGCGCCATCTGGTACCCGATGGTCTACGACTTCCCGGACCGGATGAAGGCCACGGTCGGCCGCCGCAAGCGCGAGAACGGCATGGCCCGCGCGCTGCGCTACGTCGAGCAGTACGGCGCCAAGCAGGTCTTCCCGTTTGCCGGCCCGCCCTGCTTCCTGGACGAGCGCGACGGCCTGTTCGCGATCAACGACTTCGACGACGACCCGGCCAACGTCTTCCCGAGCCAGCTGGCGTTCCTGGAGTTCATGCGCGAGCAGGGCCACGACAACGGCCACCTGTTCGTCCCGGGCACCACCGTGGTCCTCGGCGCCGACGGCAAGTGCGAGATCGAGCAGGTCCCGCAGGCGCAGATCGACGAGATCTACGGCGACCGCCGCACCTACCTGACGGACTACCAGAAGCGCGCGCAGCCACAGATCGACGCGATGCACGCCGGTCTGCCGCAGGACAAGTCCGACCTGGTCGGCCAGCTCAAGGAGTGGATCGAGCCGCTGCTGGCCTGGGCCGACCACACCTGCGCCGGGCTGAACGGCCGGATCCTGCTGGAGACCGCGGACCCGGGCAGCGGCGAGGTCGACGACCAGATCGTCTTCGACTTCCTGACCCGCACGATCGGGACCTGGGACGGCGAGGCGGAGTGCCGCTACAAGTTCCGCACCGACCGGCCGCTGATCGAGCACCTGGTGCGGACCCGGACCCCGGACTGGGTGAACGAGCTGTTCCTATCCTGCCGGTTCCAGGCCTCGCGCAAGGGCCCCTACAACGAGTACATCTACACGTTCTTCAAGTCGCTGTCCGAAGAGCACATGACGTACGTCGAGGGCTACTACGCCGAGTCCAGCGATGTCACCGACCTGGCCAAGGCCGAGGGCTACGCGGTGCAGCGGCACTGCCCGCACCTGAAGGCGGACCTGACGCGCTTCGGGACGGTCGCCGACGGCGTGCTGACCTGCTCGATGCACGGCTGGCAGTTCGACCTGGCCTCGGGCCGCTGCCTGACCAGCGACGACCGCAAGCTGGTGGCGCGGCCGCTGACCGCCGAGGACGGGGAGCTGCCGGAGATCCCGAGGCAGGCACAGATCCCGGTGGAGGCCCCGGCAGCGGCCACGTCGCACTGAGCACAGTCGCACTGAGCACAACTGAGGAGCCGCGCCGGGAACAGTCGTCCCCGGCGCGGTAGTTTGCATGACTGGTCCGGTGCGGACCGGAGGCGAGCGGAAGGAACAGGCCCGTGCGGCTGGGGGTCAACGTCCCGAATTTCGGGCCCGCCACGTCGGTGGACGTGCTGGAACGCTGGGCACACGTCGCCGAGGGCCTGGGTTTCGACCTGCTGATGATGTCCGATCACGTGCTGGTCACACCGGACTTCGCCGAGCGGTATCCGGCACCGTTCCACGACCCGTTCACCACGCTCGCGTGGCTGGCCGGCCGCACATCGCGGATTCGGCTGGGCACCACCGTGCTGATCATGCCGTACCGGCAGCCGGCGCTGACCGCGCAGATGGCGGCGGGCCTGCACCGGCTGTCGCGCGGTCGCTTCGTGCTCGGCGTGGGCGTCGGCTGGTCGCCGCAGGAGTTCGCGGCGCTCGGCGTGCCCCGCGAGCACCGCGGCCGGCTGACCGACGAGTACCTGGATGAGATGCACCAGATCTGGGGCGGCGGCATCGAAGGCGTAGCGCCCGCCCTGCTGCCGGAAGAACTGCCGGGCCCGCCGGTGTGGATCGGCGGCAACAGCGACGCGGGCATCCGGCGCGCGGTGGTGTCCGGCAACGGCTGGCACCCGCTGGGCTTCACGATGGACTTCATCGACGGCGCGGTCGGGCGGCTGAAGGCGTTCGCCGACGAGGCCGGGCGCGAGGTGCCGACGCTGGCGCCGCGGATCAAGCTGCGGCTGACCCCCGAGCCGGTCGCCGACCCGGAGCGCCAGGCCGGCATCGGCACCCTGGAGCAGGTCCTCGACGACCTGGACCGGCTGCGCGCGCTGGGGTCGGAGATCACGGTGCTGGACCCCTACCACGGGGACCCGGCGGAGCTGGAGCGCCCGGAGGACGCCTGGCGGCAGCTGGCCGTGGTGGCGGCCGCGTGGGAGTCGTTCGCGGCGCCGACCGCGGTTTGAGAGCACGACGACGGCGCCGCCGCCCTCGGCCGTGATGGGGCGAAGGCGGCGGCCTGCTCGGTCCTGCTCAGACCTGCTCAGACCTGCTGCCCGCCAGGCAGCTCACACTGCCCCGCTCAGGCCGCGACCATCTCGGCCGCCGCCCGCTGCATGGCCGTGACCGGGGCGTCCGCCCAGCCCGCCGCCAGCGCCGCGGCGAACGGGTCGGGGAAGATGTCCTCGGTGCCGGCGGCCACCGCGGCGAAGATCTCCGCGGCCACCGTGTCCGGCGCGGTCTTGGGGATGTCCAGGTCCTGCGACATGTCGGTGTCCAGCGGTCCGGCCAGGACCGCGTGCACCTTGATCCCCTTCGGCGCCAGCAGCGCCCGCAGCACCTGCGTGAAGGAGTACGCCGCCGCCTTCGAGATCGAGTAGGCGGGCAGCATCGGCACCGCGGCGACCGAGGTGGTGGACAGCACGTTCACCAGGGTGCCGCGCGAGGAGGTGAGGTGGTGCCGGAAGGCGTGCGAGACGTCATAGGGCCCGTAGAGGTTGACCGCGAGCATCCGGTCCAGCTCCTCGCGGTCGTCGATCTGCGCGTAGGAGGCCACGCCGGCGTTGTTGACCAGGACGTCCAGCTCCTCGACGGCCTTGGCCGCGAGCTCGATCTGGTCGACGTCGGTGATGTCCAGCCGCAGCGGGACGACGCGCTCGTCGGGATGCGCCGCCGGGTTGCGGGCCCCGGCGTAGACCCGCCGGGCGCCCCGGTCCAGGGCCGCGTCCACCAGGGACCGGCCCAGGCCCCGGCTGGATCCGGTGACCAGGACGGTCTTGCCGGTGAGGAAGTCGTTCGACATGGTGTCTCACTCCGATCGGAGTCGGTTTTTCGCTGACACCTCCACTGACCCGGCGGCGGCGGAAAACTGGGTGGCCGCGGACCGCCCAGTTTCCGCCGCTGCCGGTGTCTGAACAGGTGAGCGCTCCTACGGGCGTGAGCATGAGGAGAGGTGATGGACGCCGTGGAGATGTCGGCCGACCTGCTACAGCGCGCCCGGTCCGGCGACCGGGACGCCTTCGCCGAACTGGTCGGGCCCTATCGGGGCGAGCTGCACCTGCTGTGCTACCGGATGCTCGGTTCCTTCCAGGACGCCGAGGACACCCTGCAGGAGGTGCTGCTGGCGGCGTGGCTCGGGCTGGCCGGGTTCGAGGAGCGCTCCTCGCTGCGGACGTGGCTGCACCGCATCGCCACGAACCGGTGCCTCAACACACTGCGCTCGGCCGGACGGCGGCCGCAGCCCGCGGCCGCCTTCCCCGCGCCGGTGCCGGAGCCCTCGGCGCACAACGAGGTGCTGTGGCTCCAGCCCTACCCGGACCTGCTGCTCGACCGGCTGCCCGACGGGGAGCCCGGGCCGGAGGCCAGGTACGAGTCGGCCGAGGCGATCTCCTTGGCGTTCCTGACCGCGTTGCAGCTGCTGCCGCCGAATCAGCGTGCGGTATTGCTGCTGCGGGACGTGCTCGGCTACCGCGCGGCCGAGGTCGCCGACCTGCTGGGCCTGACGGAGAGCGCGGTGACGAGCGCGTTGAAGCGGGCACGCGCCACCCTGGACGCGACGGCGCGGGGGCCGGAGCGTCCAGGGCCGGTGCCCGGCAGTCCGCTAGAGCGGGAGCTGACCGAGCGGTTCGTCGCGGCGTTCACGTCGCACGACGTCGACGCGCTCCTGGCCCTGATGACCGAGGACGTCTGGATCCGGATGCCTCCCATGCCGTTCGAGTACCACGGATCGGAGAACGTCCGCCGCTTCTTCACGGCCATCGAGGCGCACCGCCGCGCGATCTGCCGCCTGGTGCCGACGCGCGCCAACGGGCAGCCGGCGTGGGGCGAGTACGCGCTGGACCGGGTGACCGACAAGCTGCACTGCGTCGGGATCCTGGTGGCGCGGTACTCCGGGGACCGGGTCGACGAGCTGACGCACTTCGAGGCGGGGGTGGCGGCGTCGTTCGGGCTGCCTCGGGTGCTGGAGGCCGATTAGCCGGTCAGCCGGTCAGCCGGTCAGCCCTGCGACGCACCCGGCGCCGTCCGCCAGCCGAGGTGCTGGCGGGGCGGCGTCAGCCCCATGCGCGCGTAGGCGGTCCCGACGATCTCCGAAGGCTCCATCGCCCAGCGCAGCGTGCGGCCCGCGGCCTGGGCCAGGGGGCGGTCGACGAGCAGTCGGACGGCGTCGGGGCGTCCCAGCCGGAGCGGGTCGCGGGCCCAGTCCGGGAGCAGCGCCGAGGCGCCGTTCATCAGGACCCGGACGGCGACTCGCTCCCGGGGGTTGGCGCCGAAACGCCGGATGAAGTGGATCCCCTCGATCGCCGCCTCGGTGGCCTGGAGCTCCGGCTGCATGTCCCGCAGGTAGGTCGCGACCTCGGCGGCCGACTCGGGGACGTCCCGCGCGCCGAGCATCCGCGCCGGGACCGCGACCTCGCGGTAGTAGCGGTCACGCTCGGCGGCGGTGAGGGGCGGGGCGCCGAAGCGCTCGTAGCCGGCCAGGAAGCAGCGGACCTCGGCGACGTGGACCCAGGTCAGCAGGTGCGGGTCGGCGGCGCTGTAGGGGCGGCCGTCGGGGGCGGTGCCGTTGATGTGGGGGTGGACGCGCTCGCGGACGTGCGCGACCGCCGCCTCGGCGACCTCGGTGGAGCCGAAGGTCGTCGACAGGACGTAGGCGACGGTCCGGTTCAGCCGGGTCAGCGGGTCGGTGCGGAAGTCGGAGTGCTGATCTACGCCGGCCATCGCCAGCGGGTGCAGCGACTGGAGCATCAACGAGGCGAAGCCGCCCATGAGCATGCCCGGGGCGTCGGAGTGCACGCGCCAGGTCACCGCGCCGGGCCCGAACAGGCCGGGGTCGCCGGGCGGGCTGGAGTAGCGCTCCTTCAGGCGCAGACCGCCGGAGCCGTGCACGCTGGCGTTCAGCTCACGCCGGACGTACGCCTTGAGCCTTGCCGTCATCGATCGAAACCTGTTCTACTTTTCGCCATGAGCCAGCGGGACCGCATCCGGATGTCCGATGATGAGATCGAAACCTTTTTCGCCGCGGGGCGCAAGCTCCAGATCGCCTCGGCGAACGCCGACGGCACGCCGCACCTGGTGACCATGTACTACGCGCTGCTGGACGGCGACCTGGCGTTCTGGACGTACGGCAAGTCCCAGAAGGCGGTGAACCTGCGGCGCGACCCCCGGATCACGTGTCTGCTCGAAGACGGTATCGCCTACAACGAGCTGCGCGGCGTCACCGTGTACGGCGAGGTCGAGCTGATCGAGGACTACGACCGGGTCGTCGCCTTCGGCATGTCCCTGACCGCCCGCTACCCCGAGGTCTTCGGCGCCGACGCCGAGGCGATGCGGCCCTTCGTCGAGCAGCAGGCGCACAAGCGTGCGGTGGTGCGGGTGCGCGCCAAGCGCACCGCGTCGTGGGACCACTCGAAGATGTGAGGTAGCGGCATGGGTGTGAGGTAGCGGCAGGGGTGTGAGCTAGCGGCGGGCGGCGATCACTCCGGCGTCGACCAGGTACGCCAGCCAGGCCACCACGAACTGCACCGCGCCGAAGACGACGAACAGCGTCTGCAGGTCGCCGGCCCCGTCCGAGCTGATGGCGGAGAGCACGAGCGTGACGAAGATGGCGGTGGTGATCAGCGCCGGCAGCACGCCCGGCGCCCGCTCGTGCGGCAGGAACTCGCGCACCGCGACCAGCCCGGCCAGGAAGAACATGGTCGGGGCCAGGGCGAAGACGGCGACGGCAGCCTTGTACAGGTTCATGGAGTCGCCGCCGCCCGCACTGACGTAGCCGAGGAACAGGTTGATCACGCCGAGGGCCGCGACGCAGAGGTACAGCAGCTTGCCGAGCGGGACGGTGAGGGTGGCCCGCGGCGGGGGCTGGTGGTTCGGCGCGTGCGGCGGCGGCGTGGTGTGGTGCGGCGGGCCCTGATACTCGGTCTGCGGCTGGTAGGGCGGTTGAGTCTGGGCGGGCGGCGCTTGACTCGCG
This sequence comes from Catenulispora sp. GP43, assembly GCF_041260665.1. Classification (NCBI taxonomy): domain Bacteria; kingdom Bacillati; phylum Actinomycetota; class Actinomycetes; order Catenulisporales; family Catenulisporaceae; genus Catenulispora; species Catenulispora sp. GP43. The sequence continues at coordinate 140,600 of NZ_JBGCCT010000029.1, forward strand.
ACCGGCTGGCTCGGCGGCCGGCTCGGCGCACCGGGCTGCGGACTGCCGGCTGCCGGCTGGGCCGGCTGGCTCGGCGCGTTCGGCGGGGGCGGCGGCTGGCTCGCGGCAGGCTGACTTGGCGCGTTCGGCTGCGGTACCGAATCCCCGTTCGCTCCGCTCTGCGTGCTCATCAGCTCTCCGTTCCCAGATCGGCGGCGCTCCGGCCACGTCCTCCGACTCCTCAGCCGACCAGCCCCGCCCCTTGATCGCCCTTGCTCAAAGCCGTTCGGGCGACCCGCCGCACCGATCTGATGATCCATCAGAAACCCTTGCCATCGCAGATGGAACACGTTCTAATTCACCTCATGCGGATCGCGTATACCGAGGCGCAGGCGCAGCTGCGCGACACTCTCCGCGCCTACTTCACCGAACTGGTCACCCCCGAGGTCGCCGAGGAGATGTCCACCGGCGAGTTCGGCGGGCCGCGCAGCCGCGAGGCGGTGCGGCAGATGGGCCGCGACGGCTGGTTGGGCGTCGGATGGCCCAAGGAGTACGGCGGGCAGGGGTTCACTCCCGTCGAACAGTTCGTGTTCTTCGACGAGGCACAGCGGGCCGGGGCGCCGGTGCCGTTCCTCACCATCAACGCGGTCGGCCCGGCGATCATGCGCTTCGGGACCGACAAGCAGAAGGCGGAGATCCTCCCGCGCATCCTGGCCGGGGAGTGCATGTTCGCCATCGGCTACTCCGAGCCGGACTCAGGGACCGACCTGGCCAGTCTGAAGACGCGCGCGGTGCTGGAGCCGGACGGGAAGCACTACCTGGTCAACGGACAGAAGATCTTCACCTCGCTGTCCGACCACGCCGACTACGTCTGGCTGGCCTGCCGCACCGATCCCGAGGCGCCGCAGCGGACCGGCAAGAAGCACAAGGGCATCTCGATCCTGATGGTCCCGACCTCGGATCCGGGCTTCACCTACACGCCGATCCACACCATCGGCGAGGCCTCCACCTACGCCACCTACTACACCGACCTGCGGGTGCCGGCCGAGAACGTCATCGGCGAGCCCGGCGAGGGCTGGCGGGTGATCACCACGCAGCTCAACCACGAGCGGGTGGCGCTGTGCTCGTCGGGGTCGCTGGAGCGGCCGTTCATCGAAGTGGTCGAGTGGGCCCGGCAGACCAAGCTGGCCGACGGCACCCGCGTCATCGACCGGGAGTGGGTCCGCGTGCACCTGGCCCGCATCCAGGCCAAGCTCGCGGCGCTGCGGCTGTTCAACTGGAAGGTCGCCGCCTCCGCGGAACTCGACGTCGCCGACGCCTCGGCCACCAAGGTCTGGGGCACCGAGCTCTACTGCGAGGCGTACGGCCTGCTGCTGGAAGTGCTCGGCGCTGCCGGCGCGCTGAAGAAGGAATCCCCCGGCGCCCTGCTGGCCGGCCGGGTCGAGCGCGCCTACCGCGGGGTGCTGATCCTCACCTTCGGCGGCGGCACTAACGAGATCCAGCGCGACCTGATCGCCCTGTTCGGGCTGAACATGCCCCGCATCCCCCGCCACTAGACACCGAGAACCCGAGACACCAGGAGCCCAGGAGCCCGCCATGGATTTCCAGCTGACCGAGGATCAGCGGGCGCTGGTCGACCTCGTCGACCAGATCCTCGCCGACCACTGCGGCAACGAGCGTCTGGCCGAGTTGGAGAAGGAGGCGCGGGGCAGCGGCATCGGCTCCGTGCACGACGCGCGGGCCTGGCGCGCGCTGGCCGGCGCCGGAGCGGTGTCCGCGCTGCTGCCCGACGACGGCGACCTGGGCATCATGGGGCTGGCGCTGCTCGCCGAGGCCGCGGGGAGGCACACCGCGTACGTCCCGGTGGTGGCGGCGATCGCGCTCGGCGCGCTGCCCCTGGCCCGCTTCGGCGGCGCCGCGGACCTGCTCGCCGACGCCGCCTCAGGCGCCAAGCTGGTCACGGCCGCCTTGGAGGAGCCCGGGGAGCCCGACTCCCTGATCACCACCGCGCGGCGGGGCGAGGACGGCGCCTTCGTCCTGGACGGCGCGAAGGTCATGGTCCCGTACGGCGACCTGGCCGACGCCATCCTGGTCCCGGCCGTATTGGACGACGTGCCGGCGCTGTTCGTCGTCCCGCGCTCGGCGCTCACGGTGACCCCGCTGCTGGCCACCGGGCGGCAGCCGTACGCCGACCTGGACCTGGACGCGGTGACCGTGCCGGCCGAAGCGCTGCTGGCGCGCGGTACCGAAGCGCTGGACTGGCTGCGCGACCTGGGCACCGTGGCCTACGCCGCCGAGGCCTCCGGCGTGTGCGCCGAAGCGGTCGCCATGACCGCGCGCTACACCAGCACCCGCAAGCAGTTCGGCGAGCCGATCGCCTCGTTCCAGGCCGTGGCCCAGCGCGCCGCCGACGCCTTCATCAGCGCCGAGGCCCTGCGCCTGTGCGTGCTGCACGCGGCCTGGTTGATGGACGACGCCGCGCGCGGCGGCCACTCCGCCTCCGCTGCGGACGTCTCCGCTGACGTCGCTATAGCGAAGTTCCACGCAGGGGACGCCGGATCGCGCGTCCTACACGCCGCGCAGCATCTGCACGGCGGGATCGGTGTGGACACCGACTACCCGCTGCACCGCTACTTCGTCCGGGGCCAGCAGATCGAGCAGACCCTCGGCACCGCCACCCGGCAGCTTCTCCGCATCGGCGCACACCTCGCAGAGTAAGGACTCCCCATGCAGTTCAACCTCGCGGACCTGTTCGAGAGCGTCGTCGACAAGATCCCCGAGAAGGAGGCCCTGGTCGTCCCCGGCGTCAGGCGATGGACGTACGGGGAGTTGGACCGCGAGGCGAACCGACTGGCGCACTTCCTGCTGGCGCGCGGAGTTGGAGTGCGGGACCACGTCGGGATGCACATGTACAACGGGTCGGAGTACGTGGTCGCCGTGTTGGCGTGCCTGAAGATCCGTGCGGTGCCCATCAATATCAACTACCGCTATGTGGCCGACGAACTCCGTTACCTCTATAAGGACGCGGATCTGGTCGCCGTAGTAGTGGATGCGGAGTTCGGCGACCGGGTGCGCGAGATCGTCGCCGACTCACCGAAGCTCAAGACGATCGTCTCCGTCGGCGACGCTATAGCGGATCTGCCCTCTGCGACGTATGGGGACGCGGTCCGTGGGCAATCCGAGGAGCGCGACGGACTCCTCCCCCACGGCGACCGCTCCGCCGACGACCTCTACATCATCTATACCGGTGGGACCACAGGGATGCCCAAGGGCGTCATGTGGCGCCATGAGGACATCTTCTATGCGGGGATGGCAGGCGGGCGCCCTTATGGGGAGCCGATGAAGGATCCCTCAGAGGTCGCCGACGGTATCGACCCCGCTGCCGGCCAGATGGCGACCTTCCCCGTGGCGCCGCTGATGCACGGCGCCGCACAGCTCGCCACGTTCATCAGCTTCAACATGGGCCAGAAGGTGGTCCTGAACCGGAAGTTCGACGCGCACGAGGTCCTGCGCACGGTCGAGCAGGAGAAGGCGAACGTCATCTCCATGGTCGGCGACGCCATGGGCCGGCCGCTGGCCGAGGCGCTGGCCGGGCCGCTGGCCGGGACCGACGTGAGCAGCCTGTTCGTGGTCAGCTCGGCCGGCGCGATCCTGTCCGAGGCGGTGCGCGACCAGCTCCAGGCGCAGATGCCGAACGTGCTGATCCGCGACAACTTCGGCTCCACCGAGAGCGGGTTCAACGGCGACGCGGCCCCGGGCAGCGGTCCGGCCGGCGGCATGCGGTTCACCGTCAACGAGCGCACCACGGTCTTCCTGGACGAGGAGCACCGGCCGGCCACGCCCGGTGACGGCCGGGTCGGGCGGGTGGCCCAGCACGGCAACGTGCCGCTGGGCTACTACAACGACCCGGTGAAGACCGCCGAGACGTTCTTCGAGCACGACGGCCGGCGCTGGGTGCTGCTCGGCGACCTCGGGACGCTGGAGGCGGACGGCTCGGTGGCGGTGCTCGGGCGCGGCTCGCAGTGCATCAACACCGGCGGCGAGAAGGTCTTCCCCGAGGAGGTCGAGGCGGTCCTGAAATCGCATCCCGGCGTGTTCGACGCGATCGTCGCCGGGGCGCCGGACCAGCGGTTCGGCAACCGGGTGGCGGCCGTCATCCAGCCCCGCGAGGAGGGCGCGGACACCCCCACGGACAGCGAGCTGGAGGAGTACTGCCGGGGCAGATTGTCCGGTTACAAGGTGCCCCGGCTCCTCGTGCGGGTGTCGCATATCCGCCGCTCGCCGAGCGGCAAACCCGACTACCCTTGGGCGAAAGAGCTGGTCACCGAGGCGGCCCGGCACCCGGAGTGAGATCTGGGTCACAAAAGGCGCCCCGCCGCGGAAATGAGTTGACAGTCCGACGGCTCTCACCACTGGACCTTTGCCGACACGGTGACTTACGCTAACGTAACCTACGAACCCGTAAGTTTCGGGACCGTAGGTCCGTCCCCCAAGGCCTGCTTCCCCGGGCCTGAGCGTGTAGGAGCCGACCCCATGACCGTCACCGACCTGCCCCGGCAGGGTGCCCGCCCGACAGCCGCGATGCCCGAGGCGGCCTTGCTCAGCGAGCTCGAGCAGGTCGTGGAGGCCAACCTGAACCGGCACCTGGACTGCGCCAAGGAGTGGTTCCCGCACGAGTACGTGCCGTGGAGCGAGGGCGAGAACTTCGACGGCGTCCTGGGCGGCAAGCCCTGGTCCCCGGAGCAGTCCCGGATCCCGGAGATCGCCCGCACCAGCCTGATCCTGAACCTGATGACCGAGGACAACCTGCCCAGCTACCACCGCGCCATCGCGGTGCAGTTCGGCCAGGACGGCGCCTGGGGCACCTGGGTGCACCGCTGGACCGCCGAGGAGGGCCGGCACGGCATCGCGATCCGCGACTACCTGCTGACCACCCGCGCCGTCGACCCGGTCGCGCTGGAGCGCGAGCGCATGACGCACATGTCCAACGGCTACTCGCAGCCCGACGCGTACGACGCCCTGCACTCGATCGCCTACGTGAGCTTCCAGGAGCTGGCGACCCGCATCGCGCACCGCAACACCGGCAAGGTCTCCGGCGACCCGGACTGCGAGCGCCTGCTCGCCCGGGTGGCGCAGGACGAGAACCTGCACATGCTCTTCTACCGCAACCTTCTGAGCGCCGCATTCGAGCTCGACCCGGACCAGGCCATGCGCGCGGTGGCGAACGTGGTCCAGCAGTTCCAGATGCCGGGCTCGGGCCTGACGGACTTCGGCCGCAAGTCGGTGATGATCGCCAAGGCCGGCATCTACGACCTGCGCATCCACCACGACGAAGTCGTGATGCCGATCCTGCGCCAGACCCAGGCCCTGGAGCGCACCGACCTCGGCCCCGAGGGTGAGATCGCGCGCGAGGAGCTGGTGGCCTTCCTGGGCGGCCTGGACGACGCGGCGAAGCGCTTCTGCGAGAAGCGCGAGGCCCTGCTGGCCAGGCAGGCGGCGCGGCGGAACGCCTGACAAGGGACTTTCCGAACAGACCATTGAGACCGCAGCGCCTTGGGCGCTGCGGTCTTTCGTCAATGGGCTGATCCGGCGGCGGGCGGCGCGGCATCCTCGAAAAAAAGTAAGACAGAACCCTAAAGTTCCCCGGCGGACGTGCCGATACATCTAGTAAGCGGCCCGGCCCCGGCGTAGCTCGCGTCCCTGCCCTCCGCGAGCGCGCCGCCGCCGGACCTGCCTCCTGGTAGCAGGTCCCCGGCAGGTTGCCCCCCGGCCTGTCGGGGGCCGGTTGCGACCCGTGGTGGTCTGCGGTATCAGCACCCGCAGACCATCGCTGGTGTCAGAGGCCGTGCAGCCGCATCCCTGTCCACATCCCAGCCAACCGATGCCAGCCAATCGATGCCAGGCGCCCGGTGCCAGGCGCCCGGCAAGCGGCAAGCGGCAAGCGGCACCAAGCATCACGGCAGCAGCACCAGCTTCCCGACCGCCCCGCCCCGCTCCATCCGCCGGTGCGCCTCGGCCGCCGAGGCCAGCGGCAGGGTGTCCGCCACCCGCGGGGTGAGGACGCCGGCGTCGGTCAGGCGGGCGAGTTCGGCCAGGTCTGCCAGCTCCGGGTCGACGAACACCGTCACCGGGTCGATGTCGCGGGCCGGGGTGAACTGGCCGCCGGGGAGCCAGAACTCCGGGACCACCGTCGCGTAGCGGCCGCCGTCGCGGACGCGGGCGAAGGCCGCGAGGGCCGCTTTCGCGCCGACCACGTCCAGGGCCGCGTCGACGGTGTGCCGCTGGTCGGGGTCCGTCAGCACCTCGATGCCGCGGGCGCGGGCCAGTTGGGCTGCGAAGCCTCCGACCGCGCCGGCGGCACGGTTCACCAGCAGGGTCTGGCCCGGCTTCAGGTCCAGGTGGTACAGGGCGGTCTGGGCTGTCAGGCCGGCCAGGGGCAGTGCCGCCGCCTCGGCCGGGCCGATGTTCTTCGGGGCCGCGGCGACCAGGTGTTCGGGCAGGGTCGCGTACTCCGCGTAGGCGCCGGTCTGGGTCTTCGAGTGCGCCGTGTAGGCGATCACCGCGGTGCCGGCGGGGAAGGCCTCGGTGCCCTGCTCGACCACCCCCGCCAGGTCGTAGCCCGGGATCACCGGCATGCGCACCGGTTCCGGCCAGGCGTAGCGTCCGGCGCGCATGCCGAGGTCGGCGGGGTTCACCGCTGCGGCCCGTATGCGGATCAGGAGTTCGCCGGGAGCCGGGTCACGGATGGCGAGCTTTGCCGGGATCAGGTTCTCGGCGGGGCCGAATGCGTGGACCGCCATGGCGTTCATCGTCGTCATGGCCCCGAAGCTACGGGCGGCGGATCGGGCTCGCCTTGACCTGGATCAAGCAGCGACCTGGATCAAGCAGCGACCTGGTTCAAGCGACGACCTGCATCAAGCGTCGACCAGGAGTTTGCGGCGGATCCGGCTCAGGGCCTCCGGTGTCACCCCGATATAGGCCGCCACCTGGGACAGCGGTACGCGGGGGGCGATGTCGGCGAAGTCCTCGAGGAACGTGCGGTAGCGCTCGGTCGCGTCCGCCAGCAGCAGCGTGCGGTTCCGCAGCTCGGCGGTGACGAACTTGTGCTCCGTGAGCCGCATCGTGAGCTCGCGCCAGCCCGGGTGGCGCGCCGCCAGGCCGGCGATCGCGCCGGCCGGCATGGCCAGGTACAGCGTCGGCTCCAGCGCCTGAATGGCCAGGTCGGAGATCTGCACCGTCAGCGCCGCGCGGTAGGTGCAGACCAGGACGCCGTCGGAGGCGAAGGCGTTGACGCGCTCCCGGCCGTCCGCGCCGACGAACACCTGCCGCACCAGGCCCCGCAGGATGAACTTCGGGCGCGACTCCGTGTCCCCGACCCGCGCCAGGTACTCGCCCTTGGCGGCGGTGGCCACCCGGAAGTGCCGCGCCGGTTCCAACTCGGCGTCGGTCATCCCGGGAGCCCAGCGCCGTGCGTACCCGACGAACTGCTCGAACGCGCCGTCCACACCAGACATCGAAGCCTCCTTCTGCCGAAGAAGAAGGCTCTCGGGGCCGCGCCCGATTCCCGCCCGTGCGCGTGAAAGCCCGCCGACGCAGCTCAGGACGCGTCGGCGGGCTCCTCTCAGCGCGTACGGGCTACTTGATCGAGCCCGCCGTCAGGCCGTCGACGACCTTGCGCTCGATCAGGCCGAACAGCACGATGACCGGGATCGTCGCGATCACCGTCGAGGCGAACAGGTGCCCGTAGTCGACGGTGTACTGCCCGATGTAGTTGTCCACCGCCACCGACAGCGGGGCCTTGTCAGGACTCGTCGTCAGGGTCAGGGCCACGATGAACTCGTTCCAGGCGGCGATGAACGTGAAGATCAGCGCCGTCACGATGCCCGGCATCGCCAGCGGGATGGTCACCCGCCGGAACGCGCCGAAGCGGGTCGCCCCGTCGATCATCGCGGCCTGCTCCAGTTCGGCCGGGATGGCCGCGAAGTAGGCCGACAGGATCCACACCGCGAAGGCCAGGTTGAAGCCCGCGTCCACGATGATCAGCGCCCAGACCGAGTTGATGCCGCCCAGGTCGCGCATCTCGCCGTAGATGCCGACCACCATCGCGGTCGGCTGGAACATCTGCGTGACCAGCACCAGCAGCAGGAACGCCTTGCGGCCCCGGAACTTCTTGCGGGCCGTGTAGTACGCCGCCGGCAGCGCCACCAGCAGCACCAGGAAGGTGGCGCCGAAGGCGACCTCCAGGGTGATGCGCATGTTGGTGCCGAAGCTGGAGTCGCCGGAGAACACCGAGGTGAAGTTCGACCACTGCAGGTGCTTCGGGATGATCGTCGGGTCCGAGGTCTCGTTCACCGGCCGCAGCGCGGTCAGGAACATCTCGATGTAGGGGGTGATGAAGATCAGCGCGATCAGGTACGCGCCTCCGATCAGCGCGATCTTCTTCACCCCGGGCAGGCCGCGCGGCGGCCTGGGCGCCGAGGGCACCCGGTCCTGGCGCGCGGTCGGCGAGGAGGTCGTCACCGCTGTCATGCCTCGCCCTCACTGTTCCACTTGCTCACCTTCAGGAAGGCGAAGACGATCACGATCACCAGCACGAAGTTGACCACCGACAGGGCCGCGGACTCGCCGATGTTCTGGCGCTTGAGGATCCACATGAAGACCGTGGTGGTCGAGGTGTCGTACCCCGGTCCGCCGTGGGTCATCTCCCAGATGATCGGGAAGCTGTTGAACACGTTCATCACGTTGATGACCGTGGCCACCAGCAGCGCCGGCCGCAGCAGCGGCAGCGTGATCGAGAAGTACGTGCGCGCCTTGCTGGCACCGTCCACGCGCGCGGCCTCGTACACCTCGGCCGAGACGGTCTGCAGGCCGGCGATCACCGTGTAGCTGGTGAACGGGATGGACACGAAGATCGCGACCACCATCTCCCAGACGAACCCGGAGGTGGAGTGCCCCAGCCAGTCCGCGGTGGCGCTGTTGCGGTCCACCAGGCCCAGGTCGTTCAGGATGATGTTGATGAACCCGTAGCCCGGGTACAGCATCCACTTGAAGATGATCGAGGTCATCATCACCGAGGCGGCCCACGGCGCGATCAGCGCCCAGCGCGCGACGGTGCGCCCCGGGAACTTCTGGTTGAACAGCTGCGCGACGCCCAGCGAGATCAGCATGGTCAGGGTGACGACCACCACGACCCAGATGCCGGTGCGCTCCAGCACACCGCCCAGATCCTGTTCCTTGAACAGCTTGTTGTAGTTGTCCGTCCCGTTGGAGCCCAGGTTCACGCCGTAGCGCGACCAGTGCGTGGTCGAGGACTGGACCATCTTCACCACCGGCCACAGCACGGCGAAGGCGATCAGCGCGATCGCCGGGCCGATCCAGGCCAGCGGGGCCAGGCCGGACAGGACCGACCTGGCTGAGGTGGGGCGGGGGGGGGGGCGCCCGCCCCCCCCCCGGGGGGGGGGGGGGGGGGGGGGGGGCCCGCCCGCCGGGGGGGGGGGGGGGGGGGGTGGGGGGGTGGGGGGGGGGGGGGCGGCCGGGGGGGATATATAAATATAAAAAAAACTATAGAAAGAACAAACAAACCCACAGCCCCACCC